>NZ_JBEZVK010000079.1:0-25833 GCF_040636955.1 Streptomyces sp. NPDC032472 | reverse complement strand
CAAGAGTGGCCGAAGGCCATCGCGCAGCGACGCGACCGAAGGGAGCGCTCTTGACAGGCCGGCCCGACGCGGAAGGACGATGAGACTGACGGGAAGCCCCCATACCCTCCCTGATCCCGGTCGGCCGAGATCCCGACCCCATGGGTCCCGGCCCGCTGGCCGCCTCCCCGTCCGTGCCGCTGCGGCCGCGTCCGTCCCCATCCCCGTCCGCGTCCGTGCCCGTCTCCGCATCCGTGCCCGTCTCCGCGTCCGCGTCCGTGCCCGTGCCCTACCGCCCCTGGAGCTTGGCCGAGGTGGTGCGGGTCGGGGGGAGTTGGCTGTACAGGAGTTTGCCGGGGCATTCCGTGGCGAAGCCGTCGCGGTGGCCGGAGATCACCTTCATCTTGACCGCCCTGCCCTTGGCGTAGAGGTTGCCGCCGCCCGAGGTGAGGGTCGTCGTCGCCCGCGGGTCGCGGTTGAACAGGCCCAGCTTCCACGCCGTCAGCGCCGCCACCGACTTCACCGCGGCCGCCGGCGGCCCGGCGGTGGTGAAGGTGCCGATCACGGCGATGCCCATGCTGTCCGTGTTGAACCCCATGGTGTGCGCGCCGAGCACCGGCTTGGCGACCCCGCCCGCGCGGCCCTCGTACACGGTGCCGCACTTGTCGATGGCGAAGTTGTAGCCGATGTCGCGCCACCCCTCGCTGACCACGTGGTACCGGTACAGGCTGCGCAGCACCGCCGGGGCGTCCGCGCACGCGTAGTTGTTGCCGGAGGCGGTGTGGTGGACGAAGGCCACCTTGACCGTGTTCGTGTAGACGAACGTCTTCTCCCGCAGGTTTTCGTCCGCGCCCCACCCCAGCCGCGTGACGATCCTCGGCCGCGGGCCGATGTACGGGGTCGCGGCGACGGAGCCCTCGCCGGCGAGGACGGCGTCGGCGGTGGCGTCGGCCTTGTTCAGCGCGGTGATCTCCTTCGCGCCGAGCGGGGCCAGCGGGACGTTGGCCATGGAGGCCTCGGTCATGCCCATGGTCATGCCGGGTGCGGGGGCGGCCGTGTCGCCCTTGTCGTCCCCGACCGGGTTGCCGGCCCCCTTCTCCGTGCCCGTCCCCGCCCCCGTGTTCTTGCCGTCCGGCCCCGCCGCAGGCTCCGCCCCGCCCGGGTCGACGAGCTCGATCCGCAGGCCGGTGGGGAGCCGGGAGGGCGCGCGGGCGGTGCGGGTGGCGGCGGGGGCGGTACCGGGTTCCGCCTGGACGCGGACCTCGATGGCGTCCGACTCGCCGACCCACAGCGGTGCGGTGCTGCCCCGCAGCCGGCCGGAGGCCCGTTCGGACGCGCCGGGGTCGGGGGCGTGTTCGCTGTTGTGGGTCTCGACGTCCTGCCAGTCGGACCAGGTCGCCGTCCGCGCGGAGCGGGTACGGACCTGGACGTGGCCGTGGAGCGGGGTGGCCGCGTCGTCCCAGACGACGCCGACCAGCGAGAACTTCTCGACCTCCCGCGCGGCCAGCCCCCGGGTCTCGGGCAGCCGCGGCGCGGTGCTCATGCCGGGGATGCCGGACGACGGCGCCCGGTCGGCGGTCGGTCCGATGGGGACGAGCGGCAGGGACCGGGTGGAGCCCGCAGGGGACACGGGTGACGCAGGGGACACGGGCGACACCGGTGACGCAGGTGCTTCCGGGGCCGCGGGGACCGCCGGGGCGGACCCGGCCAGCGCCGGGGTGGACAGGGCGAGCGGCAGGGACAGTGCGGCTGCGGTCGCGACGCCGACCGCTGAAGACAGGAATCCACGCATGCAAGCGATGCTGATCACAGTCACCACGAACCGCCATCGGAGAACTGACGGACCGTCTGCTCGCGGGGGCCACCCGCCTCCCCTGGACGGAGGAGTCGGCGGCGCCCGTACGGGGGAGGGCCCCGCGTACGCTGGGGCGGGTGAACGCCACTGACCGCACCCCTGCCGACCTGCTGCGATCCGCGCTCGCCGCCGATCCGGGCCGCCCTCTCGTGACCTTCTACGACGACGCCACGGGCGAACGCGTCGAATTGTCCGTCGCCACCTTCGCCAATTGGGTGGCCAAGACCGCCAATCTGCTCCAGGGCGACCTGGCCGCCGGACCCGGCGACCGGCTCGCGCTGCTGCTCCCGGCGCACTGGCAGAGCGCCGTGTGGCTGCTCGCCTGCGCCTCGGTCGGCGTCGTCGCCGAGGTGGGCGGGGACACGGCCGACGCCGACGTGGTGGTGAGCGGCCCCGACACGCTGGAGGAGGCCGCGGCCTGCTCCGGCGAGCGGGTGGCGCTCGCGCTGCGCCCGCTGGGCGGCCGGTTCCCGCAGCCGCCCGCCGGGTTCGCGGACTACGCGGTGGAGGTGCCCTCGCAGGGCGACCGCTTCGCCCCGTTCGTCCCCGTGGACGCGGACGCCCCGGGGCTGGTGGTCGGCGGCGAGGAGCTCTCGTACGCCCGGATCGTGGAGCGGGCCCGCGAGGACGCGGCGAAGCTCGGCCTCGGGCCGGGCGCGCGGCTGCTGTCCGGGCTGGGCTACGACACCTGGGAGGGACTGTCGGCGGGGCTGTTCGCGGCCCTGGCGGCGGGCGGCTCGGTGGTGCTGTGTCGCCACCTCGACCGGCTGTCGGAGCAGGGCCTGGCCCAGCGGACGGAGGCCGAGCGCGTCACCCACACCGCGCGGTAGCTCACCCGGACCGGCGAACCGCACCACAGGGGCGATCTGTCACCCGCTCGGCCCTAGACACCACCCCGTCCCCGGGCCGTCGCCGCGCGCCCGGGGCACGATCGGGTCAGGCCGTACCCCCACCCGTACGGCTGAACGCCCACCCGGTGAGGGGACGGTACGCGAGTGAGGGACAGCGCAGGCATATCCGGCGGCAGCGGTGCGGCCGGGGGCTTCCCGAAGCCCCCGCGGCGCCGGCGCCGCCTGCTGCGCTGGATCGCGCTCGGGGTGTCCCTGCTGGTGCTGGCCGGGTCGGCCGTGGGCTGGTGGCTGTACCGCAAGCTCGACGCCAACATCACCGAGGACACCTCGGCGGAGGCCGAGCTGGAGCGCTACGAGCACGACCGCCCGGTGCACTTCAGCGACGGCTCGCAGAACATCCTGCTGATCGGCTCGGATTCGCGCTCCGGCACGGAGAACGCCCGCTACGGCAGGGACGGGGGCACGCAGCGCTCGGACACCGTGATCCTGCTGCACCTGCCGGCGGACCGCAGGAGCGCGACGGCGGTGTCGATCCCGCGGGACCTGATCGTGGAGATCCCGGGCTGCCTGACGGCGGACGGCAGCCGTACGTCCGCGCGGTCGGCGCAGTTCAACTGGGCGTTCCAGTGGGGCGGGGCCGCCTGCACGATCCGAACGGTGGAGAAGATGACCGGGATCCGGATCGACCACCACATGGTGGTGGACTTCGGCGGGTTCAAGAAGATGGTGAACGCGGTCGGCGGCGTCGAGGTCTGCCTGAAGCAGCCGGTGAACGACGCCGAGGCGCACCTGAAGCTGCCGGCCGGGCGGCAGACCCTGCGCGGCGAGCAGGCCCTGGGCTTCGTGCGGGCCCGCTACGGCCTGGGCGGCGGCAGCGACACCGAACGGATGGAGCGCCAGCAGCAGTTCCTCGGCTCGCTGGTCAAGAAGGTGCAGAGCAACGGCGTGCTGCTGAACCCGGGGCGGCTCTACCCGCTGCTGGACGCGGCGACCTCCTCCGTCACCACCGACTCGGGGCTGGCCTCGCTGCGGGGGCTGTACGAACTGGTCCGGGGCATCAGGGACATACCGGCCGAACAGGTCAAGTTCCTGACGGTGCCGCGCCGTCCGTACGCCGCCGACCCGAACCGGGACGAGCTGGTGCAGCCGGCCGCGGCCGAGCTGTTCCGGCGGCTGCGCGCGGACGAGCCGCTGACGGTGACCCCGCCGAGCCCGCAGGCCGCCGCCGCCCTGCCGACCGCCACGCCCGCGGCGCGCGCCTCCCGGACGTCCGCCACGCCCGCCGCGCCCGCCGCGCCCGCGCCGTCGACCGCTTCGAGCCCGACTCCCGCGGCGACCTTCACGGGCACCACCGCGGGCATGGCCGACTGCCGGTAAAGCAATCCCAAAAGCCGGTGTCCGAACCGAAGCGCTTGGGCGTTTTGTCCTGTTATAGGGGCAGTGGAATTTGTCACCACCATGGTTTGGAGCCGACCGAGGCGGATAAGGTGAGCGATCCGGTGCCCTGGCCAGCAAAGAGGCCGTGCACCAGCAGCCGGATCGTTGACCGGGCGTCTTGGGGGAGGCGCGTCGCGAGGCACCGACGGAGGATTCGAGCAACCGTGGATGCGCAGAGCCGTGGGCGGGCAGACGAGATCGACCCCGCCGACCAGTGGGTGCTCAACCCCCGCACCGGCCATTACGAACTGCGACTGGACCGTTCCGGAACGCAAGGACAGCCCCCCGCCGGCACCCCCCGCCGCCGGCCCGCGCCCCGCGGCGCAACCCCCCGCGGCGCGGCGCCCGGATCCCGCGGTGCGGCCCCCGCACCCCGCGGCGAGGCCCCTTCCTCCCGCGGCGCGGCGGCCGCGTCCCCCAAGGCCCCGTCCACGGCCCCGTCCCCCGCGGTCCCCGGGCCGCGCCGCGGCGAGGGCCCGCCCGGACGCCGCACGGGCCGCAGCCGCAAGGGCGGGGGCGGCGGCTCCCGGCGCCGCCGGATCCTGGTCATCGGCGGCGGCACCCTCGCGTTCCTGCTGGTCGGCGGCTCGCTGGCCGCGTACCTCTACTACGACCACCTGAACGGCAACCTCAGCGTCACCGACGTCGGCGACGCGGGCACGGGCGGTTTCAAGAAGGACCAGCCCATCAACATCCTCGTCATCGGCACCGACAAGCGCTCCGGTGCGGGCAACGAGGGCTACGGGGACTCGGGCAGCGTCGGACACGCCGACACCACGATCCTGTTCCACGTCTCCAAGGACCGCTCCAACGCCACGGCGCTGTCCATCCCCCGCGACCTGATCACGAACATCCCGGCCTGCCCGACGAAGCAGCCGGACGGTTCGATGAAGACCATCCCCGGCCAGAAGGGGACCCGCTTCAACACCAGCCTCGGCCAGGAGGGCCGCGACCCGGGCTGCACCATGCGCACGGTCAAGGAGCTCACCGGGATCACCGTCGACCACTTCATGATGGTCGACTTCAACGCGGTGAAGGTGCTCAGCACGGCCGTCGGCGGCGTCCCGGTCTGCGTGGAGAAGCCCGTCGACGACAAGGACTCCAAGCTGAAGCTGGACGCGGGCGAGCACCGGCTGCAGGGCGAGGACGCCCTGGCCTTCGTCCGTACGCGCCACGCCTTCGGCAACGAGAGCGACCTCGACCGGATCAAGACCCAGCAGCAGTTCCTGGGTTCGATGATGCGCGAGATGAAGTCGAAGGAGACGCTGACCAGCCCGAAGAAGTTCTTCTCGCTGGCGGAGGCGGCCACCAAGTCGCTGGCGGTCGACTCCGGGATCGGGTCCATCGACAAACTCACCAAGCTGGCGGGCGAGTTGAAGGACATGAACCTCAAGAACGTCACCTTCACCACGCTGCCGGTGCTCGACAACCCGAACGAGCCCCCGGGCAAGAAGGCGACCGTCGTCCTCAACCCCGCGCAGGCCGACCCCCTGCTCCAGATGATCCGCGGTGACGTCTCGCTCACCGAGGTCGAGAAGAAGGAGCAGGCCGCCAAGGACGCCGCCGACGCGCAGGCCAAGGCCAAGCAGGACGCGCTCCTGCAGGGCCCGCGCGCCGCCGCGAAGGACGTACGCGTGGACATCTACAACGGCGGCGGGCCCTCGGGCTCCGCCTCCACCACCCTGACCTGGCTGCAGAACACCAAGGGCGTGGCCAGGGCGGGCAACCAGGGCAACGCCCCCGCCAAGCTGGAGGCCACCCGGCTGGAGTACGCCCCGAACCAGGCCGATCAGGCCCGGGCGCTGGCGGAGATGATGGGCCTGCCGGGCTCGGCGCTGCAGATGGGCACGGCGGACGCCGCGCCCCGCACGCCGATGAAGCTCACGCTCGGCGCGGACTTCAAGGGGCCGGGCATCTCGATGACGGCTCCTCAGAAGGCGCCCGAGGACATCCAGCGCGTCGAGGCGGACAAGGCGATCTGCGCCAAGTAGCCGACAACGGCGAACGACCTGTGCCGGCGCGGCCGGTGCAGCACACAGACATGACGTGATCTTTTAGGGGGGACCTGTGGGGAACAACAGCATGCGGGGGGAGGGGGCACCTGCCCGGGCGGCGGACGACGTGGCCGGCGGCGGACCAGCCGCACCGGCGTCCGCATCCAGGTCCGCGTCGGCGTCGGCGTCCGGCGGCGCCGGACCCCGCCCGGGCAAGCGGCGCATACTGCGCTGGGTGGCCTCCACCCTGGCGTTCCTCATACTCGCGACGGGTGCGGCCGGCTACCTGTACTACCGCCACCTCAACGGCAGCATCCAGACGGACGTGCTCAACCTCGGCGACAACAAGCTGGGCGGCTCCAAGCCCAACGCCTTCGGGCAGACCCCGCTGAACATCCTGATCCTGGGCTCCGACGCCCGCAACGACGCGGAGAACCAGGCCCTCGGCGGCGCCACCGACACCTTCGACGGGCCCCCGCTGGCGGACGTGCAGATGCTGCTGCACCTGTCCGCGGACCGCAGCAACATCTCGGTGGTGTCGATGCCCCGCGACACCATGATCATGATGCCGAAGTGCACCGAGCCGAACGGCAAGGTCCACCCCGCCAGCAGGGGCCTCGTCCAGACCAACGAGTCCCTCAGCCGCGGCGGCCCCGGCTGCACCGTCGCCGCCTGGCAGGAACTGACCCGCATCCCGATCGACCACTTCATGATGATCGACTTCAAGGGCGTGGTGACGATGGCGGACGCCATCGGCGGCGTCCCGGTGTGCGTGCAGCAGAACGTCCACTCCCGCACCAAGGACGGCAAGGGCTCCGGCCTGAAGCTGCCCGCCGGCGTCAGCACCATCCAGGGCGAGCAGGCCCTGCAGTGGCTGCGCACCCGCTACGGCTTCGAGGACGGCACCGACCTCGGCCGCACCCACGCCCAGCACATGTACATGAACTCGATGGCCCGCGAGTTCCGCAAGAACGCCAAGCTCAGCAACCCGGTCAAGCTCAACAGCCTGGCCCAGGCCGCCATCAAGGCCATGGTCGTGGACCCCGGCCTGAACAAGATCGACAAGCTGTACGACCTCAGCGTGGAGCTCAAGAAGGTCCCCACCGGGCGGATCACCATGACGACCATGCCCTGGGTGTACAGCACGCGCGAGGAGGGCCGCGTCGAGCCCAAGCCGGGCGAGGCCGAGGACGTGTTCCGGATGATCCGCGAGGACATCCCGCTCGACGGCAAGGGCCCCGAGCACCCGGCTCCCGCCGCCTCCGGCTCCCCCGCCGCGACGGGCGGCCCGGCCGCCGGGGGCTCCCCGGCCCCGTCCCAGCCGGCTGCCCCGCAGGCCGCGGCCCCGTCCAAAATCCAGGTCACCGTGCGCAACGCCACCGGCGGCAAGGACGGCGCCCAGCCGCGGGTGAAGAACCGGTCCAACGACGTCCTCCCGCTGCTCGCGGCCAAGGGCTTCACCAAGGCCGCCGCCGACACCCAGACCGGGGCCGAGGACACTACCGTGGTCCGTTTCTCGAGCGCCGACCAGGCGGCCAACGCCGCGGCGCTGGCCACCGCGCTCGGACTGCCGTCCAGTGCGGTGGAGAAGACCGACGGGCTCTCCGGGATCGTGCTGTTCGTCGGCAAGGACTGGCGCACGGGCGATGCACCGACCCCGCCGCCGCCGGCCCCGACCAAGGCCCCGGACTCGGCCCGCCCGCTCAACGGCGACAACGACAAGGAGTGCATGGCGGTCCAGCCGGGCTTCACCTGGTAGCCGGCCGCCGGCACCCGGCGCGCACGCGGAAAGGGGCCCGGTGGGGGCGGTCGATCGACCGCCGCCACCGGGCCCCTTCTTGCCGCTTGCCGCTCAGGCCGCCGTCGGGTCCGGGTGCGCCGACGGGCGGCGGCTCGCGATGACCTTGTCCGCCAGCGAGCGCGGGCTGGTCAGGAAGCCGAAGCCCCAGGACATGTGCATGGTGGCGATGGCCACCGGGATCTGCACCCGGGCCTTGAGCGACAGGCCCTTGCCGGCCGGGATCGAGCCGAGGGTGATCCCCGCGAGGTAGCCCGCCGGGATCGCGAAGGCCCACGGGGTGACGGCGGCGCCGGCCACCAGGCCGGCCGCCACCGCGCAGACGGCGGTCGGCGGGGCGAGGTAGCGCAGGTTGATGGAGCCCGCGTGGTACCGGGCCACCACGTGCCGCCAGCGGCCGTAGTCCTTGTACTGCTTGGCCAGCGCCCGCACCGAGGGCCGCGGGCGGTACTGGACCTTCAGGTCGGGCGAGAACCAGATGAGCCCGCCGGCCTCGCGGATGCGGAAGTTCAGCTCCCAGTCCTGGGCGCGGATGAACTCCTCGTTGTAGCCGCCCGCCCGCTCCAGGGCCTCGCGGCGGAACACGCCCAGGTAGACGGTGTCCGCCGGCCCGGCCTCCCCGCCGGTGTGGAATGCCGCGTTGCCGACGCCGAGCTTCGAGGTCATCGCGGCGGCGACGGCCTCCTCCCAGGCGTTCTCGCCCTCGGCGTGCATGATGCCGCCGACGTTCTGCGCGCCGGTCTCCTCCAGGAGGCGGACCGCGGTGGCGATGTAGTTCGGGGAGAGCATGCCGTGGCCGTCGACGCGTACCACGATCGGGTGACGCGAGGCCTTGATGGCGGCGTTGAGCGCGGCCGGGGTGCGGCCGGAGGGGTTCGGAACGGTGACGACGCGGGGGTCCTCGCGTACGAGCTCGGCGGCGATCTCGTCGGTGCGGTCCGTGGACGGCCCCAGCGCGATCACCACCTCCATCTCGCCTGCGTACTCCTGGCCGAGGATGTGGCGGACGGAGTTGCGCAGATGGCGCTCCTCGTTGAGTACCGGCATGATCACCGAGACTGCGGGCTGGGCGGGCATGTGGTCCTTCACGGTCGGGTATCGGTGTCACGTTACCGCGTACGGGGGAATCGGGTGCGCGCCGCCTGATCGATGAGGTCGAAGGCTGATCGTATGGGCCTACTGTTCTTACGATCTGACCGATATGCCCGGTTCAGCACTGCCGGCCCTGCTGCCCCTCGCGGAGGTGTCCCCCGTGCCCCAGCCACACCGTCCTCCCCGACCAGCCCGGCCCCCGCAGCCCCGGGTCACCCGGCGCGGCGGCGGGGGCCCGGACCGGGACCGGAGCGGGGGCGGCCGGCCCCGCTGG
This sequence comes from Streptomyces sp. NPDC032472, assembly GCF_040636955.1. NCBI lineage: Bacteria > Bacillati > Actinomycetota > Actinomycetes > Kitasatosporales > Streptomycetaceae > Streptomyces > Streptomyces sp. NPDC032472. The sequence goes on along the minus strand of NZ_JBEZVK010000079.1, from coordinate 16,553 downwards.
GGGGTCCGGCTGGCGACCGGGCTGTCGGTGGCGGTCCTCGGCTCCGGAGCCATCGGGCACGCGGTCATGACCGGCGTCGACACCGGCATCGAGCGCGTGGACCCCTTCAAGGACATGAAGAACCGGCCCCAGGCCGGGCACGGCCTGAACCTCCTCCTCGTCGGCACCGACGGCCGCGACCGCATCAGCAAGGAGGAGAAGCGCGAGTACCGCCTCGGCGGCGCCCCCTGCCACTGCACCGACACCGTGATGCTGGTGCACCTCTCCGCCGACCGCGAGCGCGCCAGCGTCGTCAGCCTGCCCCGCGACAGCTACGCCGAGCTCCCCGCGCACCGCGACCAGTCCACCGGGAAGGAGCACGGCCCGCACCCGGTGAAGCTGAACGCCGCCTACGCCGAGGGCGGTCCGCAGCTGACGGTGCGCACCGTCGAGAACATGACCCGCGTCAAGATCGACCACTACCTGGAGGTCGACTTCACCGGCTTCATGAAGACCGTCGACGCGGTGGGCGGCGTGCAGATCTGCACCGCCAAGGCCCTCCACGACCGCAGCACCGGCCTCGACCTGCTGCCCGGCACCCACCGGCTCACCGGCGGCCAGGCCCTGCAGTACGTGCGCTCGCGCCACGTCGACGGCGCCGCAGACCTCGGCCGCATGCAGCGCCAGCAGCGGTTCGTGGCCGCCCTGCTCCAGCAGGCCGCCCGCAGCGAGGTCCTGCTCAACCCGGTGAAGTTCAAGGAGGTCAGCTCCACCCTGCTGGGCTCGGTGCGGGCCGACCCCGGCTTCGGCTCCGAGCAGATGCTCGCGCTCGGCCAGGCCATGCGCGACTTCGCCCCGTCGTCCTCGGAGTTCACTTCCGTGCCGATCGGGGACCCCTCGTACCCGGTCAAGGGCATCGGCTCCACCGTGAAGTGGGACGAGTCCAAGGCCGCCAAGCTCTTCGAGGCCGTGCGCCAGGACCGGCCGCTGGCCCGCGCCGTCTCGGACACCGCAGACGCCGCAGGGGGCCCGGGTGCCGCAGGGGGCCCGGGTGCCTCAGGTGCCGCAGCGGCCTCGGGTGCCGGCGACGCCCGGCCCGGCCGCCCGCAGCAGCCGCCCGCGGTCCCCGTGGACGTGCCCCCGCAGCAGATCCGGATCCAGGTGCAGAACGGCACCCGCATCGACGGCCTGGGCGGGCGGGTCGACGCGGCGCTGCGCGCCACCGGCTTCGACACCACCGGAGCCCCGGCCAACGGGGCCGGCCGCAACGTCAGGCGCACGGTGATCGTGTACGACCCCCGCTGGGACCGCTCGGCCCGGACGGTCGCGGCCGCGCTGCCCGGCAGCGCGCTGCGGGCGGTGCCGGGGCAGGGCCGGACCCTGCTGGTGGTCGCCGGCACGGACTACCGCACGGTGGTACCGGTCCGGCCGGAGGACCCCTACCAGGGCGGGCACGGGGTGGTCACGGGCGACCAGGTGGTGTGCAGCACGTAGGACCTGCCTCACGCAGCGCCTGCCTCACGCAGCGCGGCCCCCGCGCGGGTGTGCAGGTCGCACGCGCGGGGGCCGCAGGTGCCGGCGTCGGCGCGGTTCAGTCGTCGTAGCCCTGGGCCGCGCGCTCCTCGCGCAGGGCCATGATCGCCCGGCGGCGGGCGAGCCGGTGCGTGCGGCGGATCTGCGCCTCCTGGTAGCGCCGCTTGTCCTGGTCGGTCTCGGGGATGACCGGCGGGACCGTGCGCGGCTTGCCCTCGGAGTCCACGCCGGTGAAGACGAGGTAGGCGCTGCCGACCTGGGTGGCGGGGGTGGACTCGTTCCACCGCTCGGCCAGGACCCGTACGCCGATCTCCATGGAGGAGCGGCCGGTCCAGTTGCACTGGGCCTTGACGTGGACCAGGTCGCCCACGCGGACCGGGGCGAGGAAGGCCATCTCGTCCATGGAGGCGGTGACGGCGGGGCCGCCGGAGTGGCGCCCGGCGACGGCACCGGCGGCGTCGTCCACGAGTTTCATGATCACGCCGCCGTGGACGGTGCCGAGGAGATTGGTGTCGTTGGCGGTCATGATGTGGCTGAGGGTGGTCCGCGAGGCCGACGTGGGCTTGCCCTGGAGTTCGCCCGTCGTCACGCCCTGTATCTGTGTCATACCGCCACCTTAAAGCCGTCGCGGATGCATCAGCTGTGCAACAGCACCGGCACGAAGCCCCGACCGGACTGTCGTGCACCTCCCCCGACCGGGCATCCTAGGCGGCATGAGTGAGTGGCCAGAAGGGCGCGGCGACGCCCGCGAGGACCGGTACGGGCGCGGCAGCGCACAGGCGCAGCCGGAGGGCCCGCGGCGGATGCCGCACGTCCAGCGGCGGCAGCCGGGACAGCCGGCAGTGCCGCAGCAGCAGCCCCAGCGCCCGCAGCGGCCCCAGCAGCCACCGCAGTCGCGGCGCCCCCAGCAGCCCGGCGTCCAGCCGGGCCGGCCGCCGGCTTCCGCGCCCGCGTACGGGGTGCCGCCGCAGCAGGGGCAGGGCCACGACGCGTACGAGGGCGGCTACGACAGCGGCTACAACACCGGCCAGGTCTACGGCAGCCCGCAGCGCGGCCCCCAGCGGCCCGGCGGCCCCGGTGGCCCCGGCGGCCCGGGCGGCCCCGGCCAGCCCCCGACGGCGCGCCCGCCCCGCGGGCCCGGCTCCGCCCCGGACTGGCGCAAGCGGATCAAGATCGGCTCGATCGTGCTGGCCACGGCGCTGCTCGCGACGACCATCGGCACGTACTTCTGGGCGGACTCCAAGGTGCGCCGCGAGGTCGACCTCGCCAAGGTCATCGAGCGCCCGAAGGAGGGCGACTGCACGACGTACCTGATCGTCGGCTCCGACAGCCGCGAGGGCATGTCCGACGAGGAGAAGAAGAAGCTCCACACCGGCTCCGCCGAGGGCAAGCGCACCGACTCGATGATGATCCTGGCGGCCTGCTCCGGCGGGAACAGCATGATCTCGCTGCCGCGCGACTCGGACGTGGAGATCCCGTCCTTCGTCGGCTCCCAGTCCGGCAAGAAGTACGCCGGCACGGGCAAGCACACCAAGCTCAACGCGGCGTACGCGGAGGACGGCCCGGAGCTGCTCGTGCGGACCGTGGAGTACAACACGGGCCTGCGCATCGACCACTACGCCGAGATCGGCTTCGCCGGCTTCGCGAACATCGTGGACGCGCTCGGCGGCGTGGACATGAACATCGAGAAGGCCTTCAAGGACGAGAAGTCGGGCGCCGACTTCAAGGCCGGCGAGCAGACCCTCAACGGCGAGCAGGCCCTCGCCTTCGTCCGGACCCGGTACGCCTTCGCCGAGTCGGACCTGGCGCGTACGAAGAACCAGCAGAAGTTCCTCGCCACGCTCGCCAACCAGGCGGCGACGCCGGGCACGATCCTCAACCCGTTCAAGCTCTACCCGGTGCTGGGCGCGGGCCTGGACACGCTGATCGTGGACAAGGACATGTCCCTGTGGGACATGGGCGAGATGTTCTTCGCGATGAAGGGCATCAGCGGCGGCGAGGGCGTCTCGATGAACATGCCGATCGCGGGCGAACGCGGCGGCAACCTGCTCTGGGACAAGCCGAAGGTGCAGCAGATCGTCAAGCAGATCCAGAACGACGAGAAGGTCACCGTCACCGGCAACTGACGGCGGCGCGGGCCCCCTCGACGGAGGGGGCCCGCCGCCTTCGAGCCTGTCTCAGCTGTCGGGGGAGAACCTCAAGGCCCCCGCGGGCAGTTCGGCCTTGCACCACACGCGGGCGCCGCCGCGCAGTTCGTTGTCCGCGCCGACGGTGGAGCCGTCGCCCAGGACGGCGGCGTCGAGCACGGTGCGCGGGCCGACGGTGGCGCCGGCGCCGATCAGGCTGGCGCGGACCCGGGAGTCCGGGCCGATGACGGCGTCGTCCAGCACGATGGAGCCCTCGACGACGGCCCCCGCCCCGACGCTGGCCCCGGCCCCGACGACGGTGCCGCCGGACAGCACGGCGCCCTCGGCGACCGTGGCGCCGGGCAGCACCAGCGCCTCGCCCCGCGGCCCGGGCACGGCCGGGGAGGCGACGACGCCGCGTACGAGGTCCGCGGAGGCCTGGACGAACGACTCGGGCTTGCCGAGGTCCAGCCAGTACGTGTTCTCGGTGACCCCGTGCAGGCTCGCGCCGGCCTGAAGCAGCCCGGGGAAGGTCTCCCGCTCGACGGACACGGGCCGGTCGGCCGGGATCGAGTCGATGACGCTGCGCCGGAAGACGTAGCAGCCGGCGTTGACCTGGTCGGTGACGATCTCCTCGGGCGTCTGCGGCTTCTCGGTGAACGCCAGAACCCGACCGGTGGGGTCGGTGGGGACCAGCCCGAACGCCCGCGGATCCTCGACCTGGACGAGGTGCAGCGTCACATCGGCGGCAGCGGCCTTGTGGGCGTCGACGAGCCCCGCGATGTCCAAGCCGGTCAGGATGTCCCCGTTGAACACCAGCACGGAGGAATCGGGCCCACCGGTCAGCCGCCGGGCGGCGTTGCGGATCGCCCCGCCCGTGCCGAGCGGCTCGTCCTCCACCACGTACTCGAGCCGGACACCGAAGTCGGACCCGTCGCCGAAGTAGGGCTCGAAGACCTCGGCGAGGTAGCAGGTGGCCATCACGATGTGGGTGACGCCTGCGGCGGCGGCCCTGGCTATCTGGTGGGCGAGGAAGGGCACTCCCGCCGCACGCACCATGGGCTTCGGGGTGTTCACCGTGACGGGGCGCAGCCGCGTCCCCTGCCCCCCGACCAGCAGGATCGCTTCCAAAATTCCTTCTCCCCACCCGGTCGGGCCTACGAGCCCCCAAGGTAGCCCATCGAGCTGCCGGGAACGCCCCTGCCGCGGTGGCAGGGGCGTTCGCGGAGACGTGCCGGAGGTGCCGTTACGGCAGGTTGCGGGCCATGACGATCCGCTGGACCTGGTTTGTACCTTCGTAGATCTGCGTGATTTTCGCATCGCGCATCATGCGCTCGACCGGGTAGTCGCGGGTGTAGCCGTAGCCGCCGAGGAGCTGGACCGCGTCCGTGGTGACCTCCATGGCCACGTCGGAGGCGAAGCACTTGGCCGCGGCGCCGAGGTAGGTCAGGTCGGCGTCGCCGCGCTCGGAGGCGGCGGCGGCCTGGTAGGTCAGGGCGCGGGCGGCCGAGATCTTCATGGCCATGTCCGCGAGCATGAACTGGACGCCCTGGAAGTCGGCGATGGGCTTGCCGAACTGCTTGCGCTCCTGGACGTAGCCCTTGGCGTAGTCCAGGGCGCCCTGGGCGATACCGAGGGCCTGGGCCGCGATGGTGATGCGGGTGTGGTCGAGGGTCTTCATCGCGGTGGCGAAGCCGGTGCCCTCGGCGCCGATCATGCGGTCGGCCGGGATGCGGACGTTGTCGAGGTAGACCTCGCGCGTCGGGGAGCCCTTGATGCCGAGCTTCTTCTCCGGGGCGCCGAAGGAGACGCCCTCGTCGGACTTCTCGACGACGAAGGCGCTGATGCCCTTCGAGCGCTTCTCCGGGTCCGTGACGGCCATGACCGTGTAGTAGTCGGACACGCCCGCGTTGGTGATCCAGCGCTTGACGCCGTTGAGGACCCAGAAGTCGCCGTCGCGGACGGCGCGGGTCTTCATGCCCGCGGCGTCGGAGCCGGCGTCCGGCTCGGAGAGGCAGTACGAGAACATCGCGTCGCCCTTGGCGAGCGGCGTCAGGTACTTGGCCTTGAGCTCCTCGGAGCCGGAGAGGATCACCGGGAGCGAGCCGAGCTTGTTCACGGCCGGGATCAGGGAGGAGGAGGCGCACACGCGGGCCACCTCCTCGATCACGATGACCGTGGCGAGGGCGTCGGCACCGGCGCCGCCGAAGGCCTCGGGTACGTGGACGGCGTGCAGGTCGTTCGCGACGAGCGCGTCCAGGGCCTCCTGCGGGAAGCGGGCTTCCTCGTCGACCGCAGCCGCGAACGGGAGGATCTTCGCCTCGCAGAGCGAGCGGACGGACTCGCGGAGCATGTCGTGCTCCTCGGCCGGGCGGTACAGGTCGAAGTCGGCAGAACCCGCCAAGATCTCTCACTCCCCAAGGTGAACCATGTGCTAACTACCGTTAAGTAACCCAAATCTTAGTGTCCGGCGTCCGGGCAGCGATATGTACGCGGCACGTGAGCTGCGTGACAGACACCGTGCGCTCCGTGCTGCTCCGTGGCGTGCTGCGGTGCGCCGTGGTGCTCCTGGGGAACGTCCCCGGTTACGGGCGCGACTATGCTCGGTTGCCGCAACAGGCACAGGCCCGCACCTCTGGAGCACCCATGGCCCCCCTCAAGATCACTGTGATCGGCACCGGCTACCTCGGCGCCACGCACGCCGCGGCGATGGCCGAGCTGGGCTTCGAGGTGCTCGGGCTGGACGTGGTCCCGGAGAAGATCGAGATGCTGGCGGCCGGCCGCGTACCGATGTACGAGCCGGGGCTGAAGGAGCTCCTCGCCGCGCACGTCGCCGGGCTGCCGGGCTCGACCGGGCGGCTGCGGTTCACGCAGTCGTGGGAGGAGGTCGGCGCCTTCGGCGACGTCCACTTCGTGTGCGTGAACACCCCCCAGAAGCACGGCGAGTACGCCTGTGACATGAGCTACGTGGACTCCGCCGTCGAGTCGCTCGCCCCGCACCTCACCCGCCCGGCCCTCGTCGTCGGCAAGTCCACCGTCCCGGTCGGCTCCGCCGAGCGGCTCGCGGCCAAGCTGGCCGCGCTCGCCCCGGCCGGCGCCGACGTGGAGCTGGCGTGGAACCCGGAGTTCCTGCGCGAGGGCTACGCGGTGCAGGACACCCTGCACCCCGACCGGATCGTCATCGGCGTCCACGGCGACCGCGGCGAGAAGCTGCTGCGCGAGGTGTACGAGACGCCGATGTCGGAGGGCACCCCGCTGGTGGTGACCGACTTCCCGACGGCCGAGCTCGTCAAGACCGCCGCGAACTCCTTCCTCGCCACGAAGATCTCCTTCATCAACGCGATGGCGGAGGTGTGCGAGGCGGCCGGCGGCGACGTGGTCAAGCTGGCCGAGGCCATCGGCCACGACGAGCGGATCGGCTCGAAGTTCCTGCGCGCCGGCATCGGCTTCGGCGGCGGCTGCCTGCCCAAGGACATCCGGGCGTTCATGGCGCGCGCCGGCGAGCTGGGCGCCGACCAGGCGCTGACGTTCCTGCGCGAGGTCGACTCCATCAACATGCGGCGCCGCGGCCACATGGTGGAGCTGGCGCGCGAGGCGGTCGGCGGGGCGTTCCTGGGCAAGCGGGTCGCCGTGCTCGGCGCCACCTTCAAGCCGGACTCCGACGACGTCCGCGACTCGCCCGCGCTGAACGTGGCCGGGCAGATCCACCTCCAGGGCGGCCAGGTCACCGTCTACGACCCCAAGGGCATGGACAATGCGCGCCGGGTGTTCCCGACCCTCGGGTACGCGGACTCGGCCCTTGAGGCGGCGCGCGGTGCGGATGTGGTGCTGCACCTCACCGAGTGGCGGGAGTTCCGCGACCTCGACCCGGTCGAGCTGGGTGCGGTCGTCTCCGACCGGCTCGTCCTCGACGGGCGCAACGCGCTCGACGGTGAGCTGTGGCGCGCGGCCGGCTGGACCTACCGGGCCATGGGCCGGCCGCGCGCCTGAGGCGGCCGGTTACGACGCCGGCCGGCGGTGCTGGGCGGCGCGGGCGGTGAACTCCGCGTCGCGCAGGACCCGCTGGGCGTTGCCCCAGGTCAGGAGGGACAGTTCGGTTTCCGGCCAGCCGCGGTCCAGCAGTTCCGCGATGAGGCGCGGGTAGCCGGAGGGGTCGGTCAGGCCGGTCGGGCGGGGCGTGCCGTGCTCGGTGCCGAAGGAGGCGCCGAGCCCGACGCACGTGGCGCCGGCCACGGCCCGTACGTGGTCGAGGTGATCGGCCACCGCGTGCAGGGAGTCCCCGGTCTGGGCGCTGTCGAAGGTGACCATGGCCAGGCCGTTCGCCGCGCGCAGGGCGAGCAGGACGTCGTCGTTGACGTTGCCCGGGTGCGGGGTGAGGGAGGCTGCGGCGGTGTGCGAGACGATCACCGGCGCCTTGGAGGCGCCCGCGATCTGGCAGGCCACCGCGGGCGGGCAGCCGGTCAGGTCGAGCAGGATCGCCAGCCGGTTGGCCTCCTTGACCACCTCGTGGCCGAACGGGGTGAGGCCCTCGTCCGCCCAGGGTGCGCCGGCGGGCGCGAGGATGCGTACGCCGAGGGCGTGGAACGCGCGGAGCGTGCCGAGCGCGCCGTCGATGAGGGTGCGGCCGGGTACGGGGCCCAGGAACGACGCGATGCGGCCGCGGTTGCGGGCGTCGGCCATGTCGTCCGCGGTCAGCGCGAGGCACAGGCCGTCCGGGTAGCGGCGCACCAGGGCCAGGGCGGTGTCGATCTGTTCGAGGGTGTCGGACACGACCTGGTCGGCGGATGCGGCCTCGCGGGGCAGCAGGGACCAGAACTGGGCGCCGACGCCGCCGGCCCGCAGCCGGGGGATGTCGGTGTCGACGTTGGTGTCCGGGGTGTCGATGTCGTGGTACGGGCTCTGGCGCAGGGTCCAGACGAGGGTGTTGTGGCCGTCGGCCACGGGATGGACGGACAGCAGTCCGACGGCCCGGTCGACGGAGCCGGACGGTACCGCTGCGGGGAGGTCCTCGGCCCCTACGCAGGCGGCCGTGTCGGCGGGGAATTCATCCTGCAGGTCGGCCATGACGTTCGCTCCGGGTTCGGCGGCAGCAGGGAGAGGTCCTGCCACCGTGCCATGCGGGGCGCCGGATCTGCCCGACGAATGTGGCGTTCGGGTGGCCGACCGCCCGTCCCCCGGGCCCCGCTCTGCCTTCCCGAAACCTCGGGCACTTTCCGCCGAGGCGGGGGTCCGGCCATTTCAGCCTCGCCGGCGTTTGAGGCGCGGGGTCTGGGGCGGCGCCCCAAGGAACCCGGCTGCGCCAGTCAGGGCGGGGGCCAGGTTCCGTTCCAGAAGGCGCAGCCGTGTTCGGCCTCGGCGTCGAGGGTGGTGATGCCGCCCGGGCCGGGGGCGAGGGACAGGACGGACGGGGAGTGGCCGAAGCGGGGCCACTGCGGGGCGGCGGGTGCCGCGGGGGTACCGGCGTGGGCGAAGGCCGCCCAGTAGCCGGTCATCCGGTTGGACAGCTCCCGCTGCGGCCCGGTCAACGCCACCCCGTAGTCGAAGAGGTACGGCAGCTCGAACCCGTGCGCCGCCCCGAAGGGGAAGCCCTCCACCGCCGGCAGCCCGGTGAAGTTCGGTGCGTCCCGGTCACCGAACCGGTAGGCGTACGTCGGCACGTACCGCGCCAGCCGACGGCCGTCACGCAGCCCCGGGCAGACGAACGACACGTCGGTCATCACGGCCGCCCACGCCAACGCCGGCGTGGCGTACGCCCCCACCGGGTAGCGGGCGGCGACGGCCTGGGCCGCCGCGGCCCCGAACGACAGCTCCAGGCGGCTGCGGTAGGCGGCCTCGTCCGGGATGGGGAACGCCCTCAGGACCGCCGCCAGGAACAGCCGCATCTCGTCGCGGTTCGTGCCCAGGATCACCGGAACCCGGTGGAAGCGGCCCGTCTCCAGAGCCCGCCGCGGCTCCAAGGGCAGCGCGCCGTTGCCGTACGACACGAGGCTGAACCGCTGCATGAGGTCCGGGGTCGCCAGGGCCGCGGCATCCACGCCGCGCAGGCACTCCACGGCCGCGCCCGGGTCGGGGCGCTCGCAGCCCAGCGCGGCCGCCGTCGCCGTGCCCTGCGCGACCGTGGTCCGCTCGGGGACGAAGGGCTGGTAGCGGGCCTGGCCGGGCAGGACCGAGCCCGGAGGGGAGTCGAGCGAGCAGGGCCCGCTCTGCGAAACCGCCCGCCGGAACAGCCCGCCGGAAGCCGGTGAGGCGAGGTGCGCGCAGACGCTGAGCCCGCCCGCGGACTCGCCGAACAGGGTGACGTCGTACGGGTCGCCGCCGAAGCCGCGGATGTTCGCCCGCACCCAGCGCAGCGCCGCCTGCTGGTCGGCGATCGCGAAGTTCGGGGCGCCGCCGAGCCCCGGATGCCCGAACAGGCCGAAGATCCCGAGCCGGTAGTTGACCGTGACGACGACGGTGTCGCCGCGCACGGCGAGCGACTCCGGCCGGTACAGGTCGCCGGCGCCCGAGGTGAACCCGCCGCCGTGGATCCACACCATCACGGGCCGCGGCCGCCCGGCCGGAGCGGGGGCGGAGGGGGCGGTGACGTTCAGGTAGAGGCAGTCCTCCGAGCCGCTCAGCCCGCCCGGCCCGAGTGACGGCCGCTGCAGGCAGCGGCTGCCCGGGCTCCCGGCGTCGCGGACGCCCTCCCAGCGCGCCGCGGGCTGCGGGAGCCGCCAGCGCAGCGGGCCGGTCGGGGGAGCGGCGAACGGGATCCCGTCGAAGGTGAGGTACGTGCCGTGGGCCCGGCCGCGTACCTGCCCGAGGTCGGTGTCCACGACGGGCTCCGCCCCCGAGCCCGCACCGGCCGCGGGCCCTGCCGCAGAGGCGAGGAGCAGGACGGCGCACAGCAGCATGCGCAGGGGCCGGACCGAGCGGGCACGGGACACGGCCCACCGCCTTTCAGGACATCCCGTCGTCAGGTCGTGGGATCGTGCGCACGGTCTACCGCCGGCCCAGCACGCCCCGTACGTACGCGGCCTGGCCGGCGTGCTGGAGGTCGTCGGCGAGGACGCTGACCAGGCGGACCCCGAGGGTGACCGGGGGATCCCAGCGCTCGTCCACGACCCGCTCGAGATCGGCGGCGGCCAGCGAGCGGATGAACGCGGTGCTCTGCTCGTGGACGGCGTCGAAGTAGCCCAGCAGCAGCTCGCCCGACTCGACGCGGACCGAGCCGGCCTGGCGGGCCGTGTGCCCGAAGCCGGTGGCCCCGGCGGGCAGCGGCAGCGCGAACCGCGACTGCCAGTCCTGGGCCGTCCAGACCTGTTCCCGGCCCGAGGCGTCCGCCACGTGGTCGTCCTGCACCCGGGTCAGGTGCCAGACCAGCCACGCGATCGAGTTCGCCTGCGGGTCGATCCGGGCGTTCAGCTCCTCGGCCGACAGCCCTTCGACCGCCTCGTGCACCACCTCCGAGATCCGCCCGTACCCGTCGGCCAGTACCTGCGTCGCCTTCATCCACCGTCCCCAGACCTCGCCGTGTCGGTCGTACCGCCGGGCGTGCGGCAACGGCCGGCGGTACGCGGCCGTCGGCCGAAGCCCTGGATCACGCCCTGGATCACGCCCTGCTACATCGGATCCATACCTCGATCGTCGATCTTGCTCTCCTTCTCGCTCTGCTCCTGCAGCCGGCGTGCCTTGTCCTGGAGGCGCCGCCGTTCCTCGGGATCGGTGGAGTGCTCCGCCGCCAGGTTCAGTTCACGGGCCTTCTCGCGCAACTGCCGGACGCGACCGCTGGATTCGCCTGCACCGCTCATGACCACTCCTCTGGTGTGGGGGTAAGGAGAGCGGATTCAGCGAAGCAGCAGTGCCGCCCAGGCGCATCTCGAGCCGTCGCCCCGCGTGACGGCCCGCGCCGCGCGTCCCCCGTTTGCCCTCCGCGCATGGCGCAGTGCGGCGCGGTCGCGGTGAATGGGAGCGGGTGTGTGCTCCCTTGGCACACGCCGACCGGAGCTGAGCCTTCCATGTACGACCCCGACCCTGACCTCGCCCCTGACCTCGCCCCCGGCCTCGACCCCGACCGCGTCGTCGGCGACCGTACCGGCGCGCTGCGCCGCCTCCTGCGCCGGCCGGTCGCCGCGGCCCTGCTGGGGTGCGGTGTGCTGCACCTGCCGGGCGACGCGCCGGCGCCGGCGTCCGCCGCCTGGCCCGCCCCCCTGCTGCCCCAGACGGCTGCGGCGCTGTGCCTGGGGCTCGGCGCGCTGCTCGCGGTACGGGACGCCGACGGGGCCTGGCGGGCCGCGGCCGCGGCCGCCGTCGGGGTCGTCGCCCTGCACGTCGTCGGCGGGGTCACCGGCTTCGCCCCGTTGCAGGGTGCGGTGAGCGCTTCCCTGGGCCGGGCGGCGGGCGTGACGGCGGTGCTCTGCGCCGCGGTCGCCGGGCTGTTGTCGGGGCTGGCGCTGGCGAACGGGCGCCCGGGCCCAGGGGCCCGGAAGGTGACCGCCGACGGCTGAGGTGCCGACGGCTGAGGTGCGACGGGCCGCGTGGCAACGGACCGCGTGGCAACGGGTCGAGTGCCGATGGCCGGTTGCCCACGGCCGACCCCTCAGGCCGCCGTCGCGCGCCGCCGCCTGCGGGGCGGCCGGCGGGTCCGGGTCCAGTCCAGCAGCTCCTGCTCCGGCCAGGTGTTCACGACGCGTTCGGCCGGTACCCCGCAGTCGACGGCCCGCTCGCAGCCGATCAGCTGCCAGTCCAGCTGACCCGGGGCATGGGCGTCGGTGTCGATGGCGAAGAGCGTCCCGGCCTCCACCGCGAGCCGCAGCAGGCGGCGCGGCGGATCGAGCCGCTCGGGCCGGCTGTTGATCTCCACGGCGGTTCCGGACTCGGCGCACGCGGCGAAGACCGCTTCGGCGTCGAACTGCGATTCGGGACGTCCCCGGCCCGTCACCAGCCGCCCGGTGCAGTGCCCGAGGACGTCCATGAGCGGATTGCGTACGGCGGCCAGCAGCCGGCGCGTCATCGCGGGCGCCTCCATGCGCAGCTTGGAGTGGACGGATCCGACGACGAGGTCCAGCCGGTCCAGCAGCTCCGGCTCCTGGTCGAGGGAGCCGTCGAGGAGGATGTCGCACTCGATGCCGGTCAGCAGCCGGAACGGCGCCCAGGTCTCGTTGAGCTCCGCGACGACCGCGAGCTGCTCGCGCAGCCGCTCCGGCGAGAGCCCCCGGGCGATGGTCAGGCTCGGCGAATGGTCGGTGAGCACGGCCCAGGCATGGCCGAGTTCGGCGGCCGTGCGGCCCATGGCCTCGATCGGGCTGCCGCCGTCGGACCAGTCCGAGTGCAGGTGGCAGTCCCCGCGCAGGGCCGCGCGCAGCGCCCGGGCGGCGGGTGTCGCGGGCGGGCCCTGCGGATGCGCCGCGGCCTCGTCCTCCAGCTTCTTCAGGTACCCCGGAACCTCCCCCGCCACGGCCTCCTGGACCACCCGGGCGGTCTTCGGCCCGATGCCCCTGACCTCCTCCAGCGTGCCCGCCGCCACGCGCCGGACCACGTCCTCCTCGCCCAGGCGCACCAGCGCGTCCGCCGCCCTGCGGAAGGCATGCACCCGGTAGGAGGGCGCCAGCGCGCGTTCCAGCAGGAACGCGATCCGCTCCAGTGCGGCAACCGGATCCATGGGGACACCTCCCGGTCCGTCCGACGCCCCTCGACTCACTCGTCGTATGCCCGATTCCTCCCGTTTCCCCCCTGTGAATGCGAGCCGGGCGCACCCCAAGGATTCCTTGGGAGGGTCATAAGGTCTGTTTATGGGGCCATAAACAGGGGGCGGGTGCCGGGTTAGGGTGACCTTAGTTTAGGGTTCCCTTGATCCAGTTTTTTGTCGGTCGAAGGGAACTGTCATGCCTCGCCCCCTGCGGGTAGCAATCGTCGGTGCCGGCCCCGCCGGAATCTACGCCGCCGACGCGCTGCTGAAGTCCGAGGCCGCCGCCGAGCCGGGCGTCTCCATCGACCTCTTCGAGCGGATGCCCGCCCCCTTCGGCCTGATCCGCTACGGCGTCGCCCCCGACCACCCGCGCATCAAGGGCATCATCACCGCCCTCCACCAGGTCCTCGACAAGCCGCAGGTCCGCCTCTTCGGCAACGTCGACTACCCGGGCGACATCAGCCTCGACGAACTGCGCTCGTTCTACGACGCCGTCGTCTTCTCCACCGGCGCCACCGCCGACCGCGCCCTCGCCATCCCCGGTGTCGAACTCGACGGTTCCTACGGCGCCGCCGACTTCGTCTCCTGGTACGACGGCCACCCCGACGTCCCGCGCACCTGGCCGCTGGAGGCCGAGAAGGTCGCGGTCCTCGGCGTCGGCAACGTCGCCCTCGACGTCGCCCGCATCCTCGCCAAGACCGCCGACGAGCTGCTCCCCACGGAGATCCCGGCGAACGTCTACGACGGCCTGAAGGCGAACAAGGCGCTGGAGATCCACGTGTTCGGCCGCCGCGGCCCGGCGCAGGCGAAGTTCAGCCCCATGGAGCTGCGCGAGCTCGACCACTCGCCCACCATCGAGGTCATCGTCAACCCCGAGGACATCGACTACGACGAGGGATCGATCGCCACCCGCCGCGCCAACAAGCAGGCGGACATGGTCGCCAAGACCCTGGAGAACTGGGCGATCCGCGACATCGGCGACCGCCCGCACAAGCTCTTCCTGCACTTCTTCGAGTCGCCCGCCGAGATCCTCGGCGAGGACGGCAGGGTCGTCGGCCTGCGCACCGAGCGCACCGAGCTCGACGGCACCGGCAACGTCAAGGGCACCGGCACCTTCACCGACTGGGACGTCCAGTCCGTCTACCGCGCCGTGGGCTACCTCTCCGACGAACTGCCCAAGCTGCCCTGGGACGTCGACTCGGGCACCGTGCCGGACGAGGGGGGCCGCGTCATCGAGGCGGGCGAGCACCTGCAGTCGACGTACGTCACCGGCTGGATCCGCCGCGGCCCCATCGGCCTCATCGGCCACACCAAGGGCGATGCCAACGAGACGATCGCCAACCTCCTGGAGGACCACGCGGCCGGCCGCCTGCACACGCCCGCCGAGCCCGCGCCGGAGGCCGTCGAGGCCTTCCTCGCCGAGCGCAGCGTCCGCTACACCACCTGGGAGGGCTGGTACAAGCTGGACGCCGCCGAGAAGGCGCTGGGCGAACCGCAGGGCCGCGAGCGCGTGAAGATCGTCGAACGCGAGGACATGCTCAAGGCGAGCGGCGCGTAAGGCAGGCAGTCAGCAGCGCGGTGGGGTGCGGCGGGGGTCCGATGACGTCGGACCCCCGCCGCCGCACGTACGTCCGTACCCGATCGTGCCGGGCGGACGGAATGCGGGGCAGCTGCCGGTGGTTGGTTCCGACCGAAGCGTCCGAACCGGACAACCGGCAAGCACGGGAGGCCCCATGAAGATCGGCATCATCGGCGCGGGCAACATCGGCGGCAACCTCACCCGACGCCTGACCGCCCTCGGACACGAGGTGTCCGTGGCCAACTCCCGCGGCCCGGAAACCCTCGCCGACCTCGCGAAGGAGACCGGCGCGACGCCGGTCGCCGTCACCGAGGCGGCCCGCGGCGCCGAGGTGGTCGTGGTCACCATCCCCCTGAAGAACGTGCCCGACCTGCCCGCCGGGATCCTCGACGGCGCGGCCGAAGGCTTCGCCGTCATCGACACCGGCAACTACTACCCCCGCCGGCGTGACGGGCGCATCGCAGCCATCGAGGACGAGGGCCTCACCGAGAGCCGCTGGACCGAACGCCACCTCGGCCACCCCGTCGTCAAGGCCTTCAACGGCACCTACGCGCAGGACATCCTCGACCGGCCCCGGCCCGCCGGCGCCCCCGACCGCATGGCCGTCCCGGTGGCCGGCGACGACGAGGCCGCGAAGCGGACCGTACGGGCCCTCATCGACGAACTCGGCTTCGACACCGTCGACGCGGGCGGTCTGGACGACTCCTGGCGCCAGCAGCCCGGCACCCCCGTCTACGGGCTGCGCGCAGGGGCCGAGGCCGTCGCCAGGGCGCTCGCAGAGGCGTCGCCGGTGCGCCAAGAGGACTTCAGGGGCTGAGGGTTGACGCGCGGCCCGCCCTGTCGGGGGCAGTGCGTCCGATCGGCTGCACGGGCGGTACGCGGCCACTACCGTGGCACCCATGAGTGCCGATGACCTCGATCCCGAGGACGTGTGGCCGCTGCCCCCGGCCTGGATGTTCGGCTGCGCCAAGTGTGCCCGGCTCTACCGCTCCATGAAGGAGATCCAGGAGGCCACCGCGGAGCTGTTCCTCACGGGGGAGCGGGGCGTCGACTGGGACCCCATGGACAGCGGACCCGGTTCGCGGATCCGGCTGGCCCGGCACATGGCCCTCACCCACGAGGAACTGCTCCCCGACTGGGCCACCGGCTGCGAGCGGTGCGCCGAGCACCGGCAGCGGGTCGAGAAGACCGCTGCCTCGGACCTCGCCGCCGGCGCAGCCCTCGTCGGTGCCGAGCACCGGGCCGCCCACCTCTTCGTCCCGCCGCGGGGGCTGGGCCTGCTGTAGAGCGGGTTTCTGCTAGGTTCCTTGGCCGAGCCACCGGAGCCGTGGAAGGGCCGGCCATGCACGCCAGAACCAGACCCCGTCTGCTGATCGCCGCAGCGGTGCTGTCGGCTGCGCTGGCCGCCTGCTCGGGCCGGCCGCAGGCCCCGGCCGCGCCGTCGGCCCCTGCCGCCGGCGGTGCCGCTGCCGCGCCGTCGCCGGTCGGCGCGGCTGCCGCTGCCTCCGCCGCGGCCACGCCGAGCGGGGCGGCCGCGGACTCCGCGCCGGCGTCGTCGCCTGCGGCGGGCTCCGCGGCGCCGCGGGAGGCGGTCGCAGCGCTGCCGACCCGGACGACCCTGGCCGTGACCGCCGCGGGCGGCCGGCTGGAGCTGGTCCGCGGCGGCGCC
>NZ_JBEZVK010000078.1:0-26160 GCF_040636955.1 Streptomyces sp. NPDC032472 | reverse complement strand
GAGCTACAGACCCTCCTCGCGACATGGACCGGCGTCTGCCCCACCTGCCACCGCGGCATAACCACACCAGCCCCCACCTGACCAAGCACTACTAGGAACCTGCAGGTCCTGTCGCTACCCTCCGCGCATGATTCCCACGGTTGTCTGGGGCACCGGCAACGTCGGGCGGTTGGCCATCCGTGCCGTGGCGGCCCATCCGGCACTGGAACTGGCCGCCGTCATCGTCCACCATCCCGACAAGGTCGGCCGCGACGCGGGCCGGCTCGGCGAGCTCGGGCACGACACCGGCGTCGTGGCCACCGACGACGTCGAAGCGGTCCTCGCCGCCCGGCCGCGGGCCGTCGTCTACGCGGCGACCGGCGACATCCGGCCCGACGGGGCGCTCGCCGACATCACCCGGGCCGTCCGCGCCGGGGCGGTCGTCGTCAGCCCGGCCCTCTATCCGCTCTACGACCACCGCAGCGCCCCGCCGGAGTTCCGCGATCCGGTCGCGGCCGCCGTCGCGGAGGGCGGCGGCTCCCTGTTCGCCTCCGGCGTCGACCCCGGCTGGGGCAACGACGTGCTCCCGCTCCTGCTCAGCGGACTCGGCACCCGGATCGACGCCATCCGCTGCCAGGAGATCTTCGACTACTCCACCTACGACCAGCCCGACTCGGTCCGCGACCTCGTCGGCATGGGGCGACCCCTGGACCAGCTGCCGATGATGCTCGCCCCGACCGTCCCCACCCTGGTGTGGGGCGGGCAGATCCGCATGATGGCCCGGGCCCTCGGCGTCGAGGTCGACGAGATCCGCGAGACCGTCGACCGCCGCCCCCTCGAACGGACCGTCACCACCCGGACCATGGGCGTCTTCGAGGCCGGCACCCAGGGCGCCGTCCGCTTCGAGGTCCAGGGCATCGTCGACGGCGAACCCCGCCTCGTCATCGAACACGTCACCCGCATCCACGCGTCCTGCGCCCCCGACTGGCCCGTGCCACCGGACGGGGGCGACGGCGCCCACCGGGTGATCATCGAGGGCCGCCCGCACATCGAGGTCACCGTCGAGGCGGCCGACGAGGGCGGCAACCGCTCCGCGGGCGGCAACGCCACGGCCGTCGGCCGCCTGGTCGGCGCCATCGACTGGCTGGTGGAGGCCCCGCCAGGCCTCTACGACGCGCTCGACGTCCCGCTGCGCCCCGCCGTCGGCCGACTCGGAAGGACCGGAAGGAAACAGCCATGACCAGCATGAGGATCGACATACCCGAAGGGCAGCACCCGATCGAGTACGTCTGGGGCGACATGGTCCCCGGGATCGGCGCGGCCGCCGCGAACTTCTCGCTGTCCGTGTACGCCCACACCACCCTCGGCCTGCGCGAGTTCGAGGCCGCGCGGCTGCGCGTCGCCCAGATCAACGGCTGCGTCTTCTGCCTGGACTGGCGTACCGAGCGCGAGGGGCAGAAGGTCGAGGAGGAGTTCGCCGACGCGGTCGCCGCATGGCGCACCACCGACCGCTTCGACGAGCGGACCCGCCTGGCCGCGGAGTACGCCGAGCGCTACACCCTCGACCACCACCACCTCGACGACGCGTTCTGGGAGCGGATGACCGCCCGCTACAGCCAACTCGAGATCGTGGAGCTGACCATGAGCATCGGATCCTGGCTGGCGTTCGGCCGGCTCAACCACGTGCTCGGCCTCGACACCGTGTGCGTGCTGCCGGGGCACTGAGGCAGGGCCGCGGGGACCGGGCGCGCCGGCAGCGCCAACGGGGCCGGCCGGTGCGTCCGGCGGCCCCGGGGTGCCCGCGCGGCGTGGCCTCGCGCGGTGCCGCGCCTACAGGTCGGTGGCGATGATCTTCTCGATGTTGCGCTCGGCGAGGGCCGTGATCGTGACGAACGGGTTGACGCTCGTGTTGCCGGGGATCAGCGCGCCGTCGATCACGTACAGGCCCGGATGGCCGTGCAGACGGCCGTGGTTGTCGGTGGCCCGGTCCAGCACCGCGCCGCCGAGCGGGTGGTAGGTGAGGTGGTCGCCCCACACCTTGTTGGTGCCGAAGAGGTCGCTCCGGTAGATCGTCCCCTCCTTCGCGTTGATCCGGTCGAAGATGGTCCTGGCCATGTCGATGGACGGCTGCTTCCACGCCGTCTGCCAGTTCAGCCGGACGGTGCCCGAGGCCGCGTCGTAGGTGAACTCGGCGCGGTTCGGGTTCTTCGTGATCGACAGGTAGAAGGAGGCGTACGTCTCGATGCCGGTCGGCAGCGGTGCCACCTCGGCGAACGCGCCGCCCGCGTCCCAGTTGTCGATGCCGCCGCAGGGGATCGACGCCTGGACCTTGCCGGTGGGGTCCCAGATGTGGTTGGCGCGGCCGCACATGACGTTGCCGTTGTCGCCCCAGCCCTTGCCGATCTCGCCGTTGAGGCCGGGCAGGGCGCCGGTCGCCTTCAGCCGGACGAGCAGTTTGCTCGTGCCGACGCTGCCCGCCGCGAAGAACACCCGGTCGGCGGTGACGGTCTTGGTGGCGGTGGTGTCGCCGGAGGTGTTGATCTGGTCGATGACGACGCTGTAGCCGCCGCCGGCCGCGGGGGAGACCGAGGTGACCTTGTGCAGCGGGGAGATGGTGACCCGGCCCGTGGCCCGGGCCTCGGCGAGGTAGGTCTTCTGGAGCGACTTCTTGCCGTGGTTGTTGCCGTAGAGGATCTCCCCGGCGACCGCCGACTTCGGGACGGTGCCGGCCGCCTCCTGCTTCATGTAGTCCCAGTCGTAGACGTCGGGGACGAAGACGAACGGGAACCCGGAGCGCTGGGCGTGCTTGCGGCCGACGCGGGCGAACTGGTAGCAGTCGACCGTGTCGAACCAGGCAGGGTCCACCAGGCCCACGCCGAGCCCGGCATTGGCCCGCGGGTAGTACGTGGAGTACATCTCCTCGGTGTTCACCGACGGCAGGATCGCGGCGAAGTCGGACCGCTTCGGGGTGACCGCCATGCCGCCGTTGACGAGCGAGCCGCCCCCGACGCCGCGGCCCTGGTAGACGATGATCCCGCCCATCTCCTCGGCGTCGAGGATGCCGGTGTAGCGCGGGATCTCCCTGTCGATGGGGAAGCCGAGGAAGTTGCTCAGCGGCTGTTTGGTCTTGGTCCGCAGCCAGTAGGAGCGCTGGTCGGGGCTGGTGGTGTTGCAGAAGACGTTCCCGTCCGGGCCGGGCGTGTCCCAGGCCATGCCCATCTCGACCATGTGGACGTCGACGCCCGCCTGGGCGAGGCGCAGTGCGGCGACCGAGCCGCCGTAGCCGGTGCCGATCACCAGGACCGGCACGCGTGCTCCGGATTCGATGGGACCGGCCGCCGGGGCGGTGGCCGCGGCGGCTGCGGGGCCCCGGGTCCGGGCGTGGGCGGCGGTGGCCTGCCCGGGGAGGACGGCAGCCCCGAGAAGAGAACCCGTTCCAGTGATGAACCCGCGGCGCGATATCCCGTGCGGACCGTTGCCGCACTGGCCTTTGTCGCTCATGTGACGTTCCTCACTCTCGAAGGAATGGGAACGAGTTCTACTGCTGCCCGCGCATGAAGTCACTACATACGTCTAGGTAACTTCCGGCCCTTCACGGGCCGCGCGGAACCGGACCCGGACGTCCCGCCCGCCCGGGGCCAGCAGCGGGGACACCGCGGCGGAGGCGCACCGGGCGGAGGCGGATTCCGGCCGCCGCGGCGCTGAGCAGGCCGGTGCCCCGGCCGCCGGCGCGCGTCGAGGAGCCGCAGCCGCCGGTCGCCGGCGGGCGGCAGGGCGCCGGGGGCGGTGAACCGGCAGCCCGCGCGCACCGGCAGCGTCCACGGAACCTTCACGCCGTGGCCGGGGCTGCCCCGCGTACCCACGGGCCCTCGCCCGCCTCCGCGTCCGGGCCGCCCGGGCTATCCGGTCTCCCGCGGGGCGGCGCGCCCGCCGGGCCGTTCCAGCGGGGGAGCGGTCACCGCGCAGTGGGTGCGGCACTGCGGATGGCACGCCGCGGGCTGCGGCCTGCGTACGGTCGCCCAGGCCACGACGGCGCCGACCACCAGCGCCCCCGCGCACCAGAGCATCGCCCGCTCGAACGCGGCGTCGAACTCGGGCGCCGACAGGTACGCCTCCGGCCCCATCCCGGCCAGCAGCGGCAGGGCCGCAACCGCCAGCAGCCCCGCCGCCCGCGCGGCCGCGTTGTTGATGCCGCTGGCCAGGCCCGCGCGCCCCGGGTCCACGGAGGCCAGCACGGCCTCGGTCAGCGGCGCCACCAGCGTGGCCATGCCCAGCCCGAGCACGACGAGGGCCGGCAGCACGTCCTGTACGTACGAGGCGCCGGGCCCCACGCGCAGCATCAGCACCAGCCCGCCCGCGCACAGCAGCGGCCCCACCGTCAGCGGGATCCGCGGCCCGATCCGCTCCCCGAGCGCCCCCGAACGGGCCGACAGCAGCAGCATCAGCACGGTCGTGGGGAGCAGCGCGGCCCCCGAGGCCACCGCCGAGTACCCGCAGACCACCTGGAGCTGGAGCACCACGAGGAAGAAGAACCCGCCGAAGGCCGCGTACACGAACAAGGTGACCAGGTTGACCGCGGTGAACTGCCGGGACGCGAAGATCTCGGGCGGCACCATCGGAGCGGGCCGCCGCCGCTCGACGTACACGAACACCGCCGACAGCAGCACCCCGCCGACGGCCGCGACGACCACCGCCGGCGACCCGGACCGCGCCTCGATCAGCGCGTACGTCAGCAGGGCGAGGGCCGCCGCGCCGAGCACCGCGCCGAGCACGTCGAACCGGCCGCGCGCCGACGGGTCCCGCGATTCCGGTACGTGCCGCAGCGCGACCGGCACGCACACCGCGGCCACCGGCACGTTCAGCAGGAACACCCAGCGCCAGCCGGGCCCGTCCACCAGCCACCCGCCGAGGAACGGCCCCACGGCCGCGCCCACACCGCCGAACCCCGACCACAGCCCGACGGCGCGACCCCGGTCCCCGGCGGCGATGGAGCCCTGGATCAGCGCGAGCGAGCCCGGTGTCAGCAGGGCCCCGCCGACGCCCTGGAGGGCGCGGGCGGCGATCAGGATGCCCGCGTTCGGTGCGATCCCGCACAGCAGCGACCCGGCCGCGAACCACACCACGCCCAGCACGAACACCCGGCGCCGGCCGAACCGGTCACCGAGCGCCCCGCCCACGAGGATCAGCCCCGCCAGCGTCAGCAGGTAGGCGTTGACGGTCCACTGGAGCACGGCCAGATCCGCCCCGAGGTCCCGGCCCATCCGGGGGAGCGCGACGTTGACGACGGTGGAGTCGAGCAGCGCCATGCTCGATCCGAGCACCGTGGTCAGCACGATCCACCGGCCCTGGGCGGTGGCGAGCGCGACGCCCGGCGCGGACGGCTCCTGCGCAGGCGCCGGCTCCGGGGGCGCGGGACCGGTCATGCCCCCAGGCTGGCCCGCCGGGCCGGAAAGAGCCACCCGGGGCGCCGGGTGTCGGTTGCCGTGTGCCCGGGCGGGCCCGCGTGCCGCGCCGACGGTGACTCATGAGGCGCTCTTGTAGTGGGCATGACGCTTCCTTCACCATGACCGCGCACATCGCGCACATCCCGCACATCACCCACGCCTTATCCGCACGATCTGCACACGGCGTACGAGGAGACCACACGTGGCCCAACGCACCCCACGACGATCCCGGCGGCCCTTACGCACGGCGCTCGCCGCCCTGACGACCCTGCTGCTCCTCCCCCTCGGCGCCGGCGCCGCAGCCGCCGCCCCCGACCCCGGACCCGCGCCCGGAGCGGCCGAGCGCAAGATCGAGCCCACCCTCCGCGCCCAGCTCGACGGCTCCGCCAAGGCCGTCTTCTGGGTCTACCTCGACAGCGCTGCCGACCTGAGCGCGGCGCAGCGGCAGCAGACCCGCGCCGCCAAGGCCGAAACGGTCCTGCGGACCAAGCAGGAGCACGCCGCCCGCACCCAGGCCGACGTGATCAAGGCCCTGGACGGTGCCCAGGCCGAGTACACCTCGTACTGGATCGTCAACGCGATCCGCGTCGTCGGCACCGAGAAGCTCGCCGGCACCCTCGCCCGCCGCCCCGAGGTGGCCCGTATCGACGCCGACGACAAGGTCGCCCTCCCCAGGCCCGCCGAGGGCAAGCGGGAGCAGACCGCGGCCGACGCCGTCGAATGGAACATCGACCGGATCAAGGCCCCCCAGGTGTGGGACCAGCTCGGCGTGCGCGGCGAGGGCATCGTCGTGGCGAACATCGACAGCGGCGTCGACGTCACCCACCCCGCCGTCAACCGCCAGTACCGCGGCAGGAACGCGGACGGCACCTACGACCACAACCACAACTGGTTCGACCCCGCCGGCATCTGCCCCACCGCCGCGCCCTGCGACAACAACGACCACGGCACCCACACCATGGGCACGATGGTCGGCGACGACGGCGGCGCCAACCGCATCGGCGTGGCTCCCGGCGCCCGCTGGATCGCCGCCAAGGGCTGCGAGACCAACTCCTGCTCCGAGGCCTCCCTCCTCGCCGCCGGCCAGTGGATCATCGCCCCGACCGACCTCGCCGGCCACGATCCGCGCCCCGACCTCGCACCGCACATCGTCAACAACTCCTGGGGCAGCGCGGCCCACGACGACTGGTACCGGCAGATCGTCGACGCCTGGCGCGCCGCCGGCATCTTCCCGGCCTTCTCCAACGGCAACGCCGGCCCCGGCTGCGCCACCAGCGGCTCGCCCGGCGACTACGCGGCCTCCTACAGCTCCGGCGCCTTCGACGTGGGCGGCGCCATCGCCTCCTTCTCCTCGCGCGGCGCGGGCCCCGGCGGCATCGTCAAACCGAACATCGCCGCGCCCGGCGTGAACGTCCGCTCCTCCGTCCCCGGCGGCGCCTACGCGGCCTTCTCCGGCACCTCCATGGCCTCCCCGCACACCGCGGCCTCCGTCGCCCTGCTCTGGTCGGCCGCGCCCGCCCTCGAAGGCGACATCGCCCAGACCGAGGCGCTGCTGAACGGCACCGCCCAGGACACCGACAACGGCCAGTGCGGCGGCACCGCCGCGAACAACAACGTCTTCGGCGAGGGCAAGCTCGACGTCCTCGCCGCCGCCACCGCCGCCCCCCGCGGCGCGACCGGCCAACTGGGCGGCACCGTCCGCTCCGGCGGAGCCCCCGTCGCCGGAGCCAAGGTCACCGCCGCCGGACCGATCAGCCGCACGGCGACCACCGCGGCCGACGGCACCTACACCTTCCGCTCCCTGTCGGTCGGCACCTACACCCTGACGGCCGCCAAATTCGGCTACGGCCAGGAGACCGCCACCGTCACCGTCACCGAGAACGCCACCGCCACCGGCGACCTCACCCTCACCCAGGCCCCCTCCGGCAAGCTCACCGGCACCGTCACCACCCCGGCCGGACCCGCCGCCGGCGCCGCCGTCTCCATCGCCGACACCCCCGTCACCGCGACCGCCGACGACCAGGGCCGCTTCGAGGTCACCCTGCCGCACGGCACGTACGAGGTACGGGCCACGCACCCCTCCCGGTGCCTCACCGGCGGCAGCGCCCGCACGACCGTCGCCGGCGACTCCACCGTCGCCGTCGCCCTGCCCGAACGCACCGACGGCTACGGCTACGCCTGCTCCACCGCGAGCGGCCGCCCCTACCAGGCCGGCGACCGGCAGCTCGCGCTGACCGGCGACAACACCACCGAGCGCGTCGACCTGCCGTTCCCGCTGCCGCTGTACGGGAAGACGTACGCGCAGGCCTGGATCGGCACCAACGGAACGGTCAGCTTCGGCGGCCCGCACACCGGCGACACCAACGGCGACCTCCCGAGCACGGCCACGCCCAACGCGGCCCTCTACCCCTTCTGGGACGACCTCGTCGTCGGACCGGCCGGCAGCGGCTCGGGCGTGTTCACCGCCGTGACCGGGACCGCCCCTCACCGCAGTTACGTCATCGAGTGGCGCAAGGTGGCCCACTGGTCGGCCCAGGCCGACCCGTTCTCCTTCTCGGCCGCGATCGGCGAGGACGGCTCCGTCACGTACGCCTACAAGGGCACCGGCGGCACCGGCCTCAAGGGCGGGTCCTCCGCCACCGTCGGCGTGGAGAACGCCACCGGCACCGACGCCTTCGCCTACTCCTTCAACACCCCCGCGATCACCGACGGCCTGGCCCTCTCCTTCCGCACCACCAGGAGCGGCGTCGTCGCGGGCCGCGTGCTCGACGCCAACGACGGCAACGGCGTGGCCGGGGCCAGCGTGACCGTCGGCACCGGCGCCGACGCCGTCACGGCCACCACCGCCGCCGACGGCAGCTACGCCCTGCAGGCCGGCTCCGGCCGCAGCACCGTCACGGTCCTGGCCGACGCGTACGAGGGCGTCACCGAGGCGCTCGCGGTGGAGCAGGCCGGGGTCACCGGGCACACGCGGTCCCTGCGCACGGCCCGGGTGACACCGTCCCGGCCGGCCGTGGAGATCGTCCTCCCGGCCGACCAGAAACGCACCCGCACCCTGGACCTCACCAACACCGGCACCCTGGACACCTCGTTCACGGTGGCCGAGGACGCCCCGTGGCTGACCGCCACCCCCGAGAGCGGGAACCTCCCGATCGGCGGCAAGGCCGGCGTCGTGCTGGGGGTCGACACGACGGGGCTGGCCGCCGGGTCCGTCCTCACGGCGAACCTGCGGATCACCTCGGTCAGCGGTCGCACCCCGGTCCTCGCCGTGCCCGTGAAGATCGTGGTCCCGCGCTACCAGGTCGCCCTCGATGCGGGCTCCGACCGCCCGGGCACCGACGCGCTGGGCGACGGCTGGTCCCCGGACCGCAAGTACACGGCCGGCTCGTACGGCTACCAGGGCAGCTCCTCGGTCCGCTCCACCGGCCGCACCATCGCCGGCACGGACGAGCAGAGCCTGTTCCGCAACGCCCGCGAGGGCATGTACGAATACCGCTTCGACAACCTGCCGAACGGGACGTACACCGTGGAACTCGGCTTCGCGGAGCTGTCGTCCACCAAGCCGAACCGCCGCGTCTTCGACGTCCTCGCCGAGGGCACCGAGGTCCTGCCCTCGCTCGACATCTCCCTGGAGGCGGGCACCTACGCCGCGGTGACGCGCAGCTACACGGTCACCGTGACGGACGGCGTCCTCAACATCCGCTTCGTCCAGCACACCGGCTTCGGCAAGCCGCTGCTGAACACCTTGCGGGTGACGGACCGCCCGGACAAGAACCAGCCGGCCCGCTAGCGCTCGGCCGAACGAGAGGAACCAGGGGACGGGGGAACGGCGAACGGGGCGCCCGAGGGTCCTCGCCCTCCCGCCCTCCCGCCCCCGCCCTCGTTCCCTCGGGCCCGGGTGACGGGGTGACCCGGCTGCGCGGCGGCCTGCGGCCGGGGCATTCGGGTGGCGGATGCCGACTCGCTGCGGTGCGCCCGGGACGGCGGGGCGGTGGTGGTTAGCGTGGGGCACCATGACGCTCCGCAGCGACCGCGCCGAGCCCCTCGGCCCCGCCGCCGTGCCGAACCCCGCCGCCCCGCCCGACGCCGGCCCGGCCGGTGCCGCCTGTCTCGCGGGATCCGCCGAGCCGGCCGGTGCGGCCGGGTCCGCCGACTTCGCTCGCACGGCGGACCGGGTCCGTGACGTGCTCCGGGCCGTCGACCCTGAGGCCGTATGGGCGTTCGGGGGACCGGACGGCCTGATCGCCGGTTCGGACCATGGCAATGACACCGGCGACGGCGATGTCATCGTCCACGACGTCGGCGGGCTCTTCGCCGTCCTCGCCCTGTGGCCCGTGATCGGCAGCCTCGTAGCCGAGGAGGTCTTGCGGCTGCACACCCCGCTCACCGTGTACGGGGAGGAGGCGGCCGCCGGCACCCCCGTGGGCACCACCACCCACCACCTCCTCACCCACCCGGGCGGCCGCCGCACGGCGCACACGGCATACGCAGCGCTCACCCGGCTCGCCGAACACCTCGGCGGCGGGCCCCTGGCCGAGCTCGCCGCCACCCGCATCTGGCGGCCCCTCGGCATGACCGGGACCCGCTGCACCGACGGCAGCCTCCACGCCCCCCTCGCCGACCTCGGCCGCTTCTTGGGCGGCCTCCTCGGCCCCTCGGGACAATCCGTCCCCCGCCCCTGGACCGCTGAGTCCCTCCGGATCCGTACCGGTGAACTCACCCCCGCCCGCGGCCTCCTGTGGCAGCCGGGTCCCCACGGCACCTGGACGTACGGCGACACCGCCGCGGTCTGGGTCGCCCCTCGCCCGCGGCGCTGGGCGGTACTCCTCCCGGCCGCGCCACGGGGCCCCCTGCGCACCTCTTTCCGTGAGGCGGTCTTCGCCCCGCCGACCGGCTGACCCCCTGCGCCGTACGGCTCCCGTTGGCGAAGCCGAGGGTCGGCCATTCCAGCCTCGCCGGCGTGCGAGGCGCGGGGTCTGGGGCGGGGCCCCAGGAATCCCGGCTTCGCCGGTACCGGGCTCTGCCCGGACCTGCGCCTCAATCGCCGGCGGGGCTGGAAGTGCCGGACCCCGGCTGCGAAACGGGGCGGTGCGCCGCCCATCCGCCGGCTGGCAGGCGGGAATGACGCGCGCCCGTCTTCGAAGCCGGGGGCCGGCAAATGCAGCCCGCCTCCCGCTGCCGGAGCCGGGGTCGGCACATCCGGCCCGCTTCCCGCTGTCGAAGCCGGGGTTCGGCACATCCAGCCTCGCCGGCGTTTGAGGCGCGGGGTTTGGGGCGGCGCCCCAAGGATCCCGGCTCGCCTGGCACCGGGCTCTGCCCGGACCTGCGCCTCAATCGCCGGCGAGGCTGGAAGTGCCGGGCCACCGTCTAGTGTGCGGCATCCCGTTGCCGGAGCCGGCGAGGCTGAAATGGCCGAGCCACCGTCAAGTGGGTCGGGGGGCGGAGACGCCGGGGCGCGTCGCTCGGACGGGTGTGCCCGGTGTCAGGGTGTGTGGCCCGGCGGGGCCGGGGGACGCGGGGTGTGCCGGCGGTGCTCGGAGCGCGGCCCCTCCAAGATCGACGTACGGTGGGCCCGAAGTCACCGACCGCCGGCCCCGGCCGCGCGGAGGTTCCGGATGCGCATGCCGCACGAGGCGGCCCCCGGCGTGACCGGGCGGCACCCGACGGTGCGCCGCGGAGCCCCGTCGCGGTCACCGGCGGCCCGATCCCAGGGAGGTGGTGCGGGCATGGCCGGTTCCGGTACGACCCGCGCGGCCGTCACGCGCGGCCCGGCGGTGCGGACCGCCGGACGCGCCGAGTCCGTCCGGTTCGCGGCGACCCGGGCGATCCCCTTCTTCGTCCGCGGCGTCCCCGGCGCCCGCCCGGAGTTCTCCGCCGAGACCCTGCGCGCCCTGCGCGACCGCCACGGCGGGGCGCCCGTCCTCGTACGCGGCTTGTCCGGAAGGGTGCTCGTCCTGCTGGACCGGCAGGACCTCGGGCAGTTCTACGCCGAGCCGGCCGCGCCGGATCCCGCCCCCGCGCCCGCACCGCCGTCCTGCGAGGCGCTGCGCACCGTGATCGCCGAGGAGGCCCGGCAGCTGACCGCCTCCTCCTCCCTCGAACTGGTCCGGGTCCGCCACGCCGTGGCCCGGCTGGCCCGGCGGATCGCCCCCGGCGCGCCGGACGCCGACGCCCTCCCCGGCCTCGCGTACGAAGCCGCCGCGCCCGCGGGCCCATTCGGCCGGCTGCGCCGCAGGAGCACGGGCCGCGAGCGGACGGCCGCGGCCGAGGGGCACACCCGGGCCGGGCGCGCCGCCCCGTACGCCGGCCCCGCGGCCCGCACCGAAACCTGGCTGCGGGCCGTGGACACCGTCCCCGGAACCCTCCTGCGCACCCTGCTCCTGCTCGGCACGCACCCCGCCGAGCAGGACGCCGCGGCCGCCGAGGCCGCCGCCTGCACCGCCCCCGGGGAGCTGACGCGGCTGCGGGCCTGCGTCCTGGAGTCCCTGCGGCTCTACCCGGCGGTGCCCGAGCTGGTCCGGGTCACCCGTACCGAGACCGAATGGCGGGGCGTGCGCCACCCGGCCGGCACCTGTGTCCTGCTGCCCGCCCACTTCCACCAGCGCGACCCCTTGCACGTGCCCGCCGCGCACGTCTTCGTACCGGGACGCTGGAAGACGCCCGGCGCGGACGAGGACCTCCGTATGTCCCCGTTCGGCCACGGCCCCGGCCGCTGTCCCGGCGACCGGCTCGGGCTGCTGATCACCACCGCGCTGTGCGCCGAGGTCCTGCGCCGTCGCCGCATCACCGGCGTCCGGCCGGTCCTCGATCCGCCCGGACCGCTGCCCGCGGTGCTCGACCCGCGCGGCATCCGGCTCACCCTCACGCGTCGCTGACGCACACCACGTCGTCGCCGACGCCACCCACCTTCCCCGTCACCGACCTTCCGCGAGGATTCCATGTCCGACGCCGCAACCTCCTCCGCGCCCGCCGATCCGGACGCAGACCTGCTGGGCGCCGTGTGCCGCGAACTCGCCGAGGCCGCCGATGCCGTTGCAGAGGCCGCCCGCTACGCCTCCGAGCTGGCCCTCGGACCGCGCTTCCCGGCCGCCGCCGCGCCCGCGTCGGGCGGGCGGGCGCGTGGGTACCGCAGCCGTGGGCGCCCCGGGCGTCCCCGCCGGCCCGGCCGTCACGCGCGGCGCCGGCTCGCCCGCCGCACGCTGCTGCGCACCCTCACCGACCCGGCCGGCCTCGGCTGGGCCCCGCGCGGCCGCGGTGTCGCCCGGGCCGGCTGGCTCGCCGGGATCCTCACCGGCCGGGAGAGCCTCGCCGTCAGCCTCGCCGTCTGCGGGCTCAAGGCCCGCATCCGCACGGCCGGTCTGGACCGGCCGGAGCTGCTGGCCGACCCGGACTGCGCGGCGATCGCGCGGGCGGTGGCCGAGGACCGGCAGGCCGCGGCCGTGCGGTCGTTCCGGCGGGTGATGCGGGAACAGGGCGCCGAGCGGGCCTTCGCCCTGCTGGCGCCGTCCTTCCCCGACCTCTTCGCGTGGAACGCGCTGACCGACGCGAACCCGTTCAACGACCATGCCGGCTGGCAGGTGGCCACCGGCCGGGCCGTGCCGGCCGCGCCGCTGCTCGGGCTCGGGGCCGCCGTCCGTGCGTTCCTCGACCCGGACCGGGGACAGGGGCGGGGCGGCAAGGGCGCCCCCGCCGCCCCGCAGCGCAGCCACCGCGGGTGCGTCCACACCATGGGTCTGCTCGGGACCGGTGGGCTGCTGCTCGTGCAGCCGTGGCGGAGCCGGTGAGCGCGGCCCCGCGGCTGGAGCCGCCCCGGCCGGACCCCGCCGAGGGCCTGCGGGCCCATGGCGCCACCCTGCAGGCCCATGCGGACCGGCTGCGCGAGGCCGCCGACGAACTGGAGCAGCAGGGGCCGCAGGCCGCCGCCTTCCGCGCCGAGGTCGCCGCCCTCGCCGACCGCTGCGCCACCGCCGCCGACGGCCTGACCCTCGCCGCGGCCCGCCTCCAGGAACGGTGACCCTGCCTTCCGAAGCCGGGTTTTCCGGGGCTCCGCCGGGGTTTCCCGGGGCTCCGCCCCAGACCCCGCGCCTCAATCGCCGGCGAGGCTGAGATTGCCGGCCCTCGGCTCCGCGAGGGGCATGAGTGGGCCGGGACCGGGCCCGCCGAGGCCGGCGCCACCCAGGGCCGGCCATCCGGCGGCATCGACGCCCCGGGCACGCCCCGGCCCGGTCCTTCCAGCCCCGGTGGCTTCAGCGGCGGCGGAGCCAGCCTCCGGCGGTCAGGGACGTCAGGGCCTGGGTCGTGGTGGTTTCGGGGGAGCCGGAGATGCCGACCGTGACGCCCGCCTCGTCCGGCTGGAGCGGCTCCAGGACGGCGAACTGCGAGTCCAGGAGGGACGGCGGCATGAAGTGGCCCGTACGGGCAGACATGCGGCGCTCGATCATCGACCGCTCCCCGGTGAGGTGGACGAACACCGCGTCGGGCGCAGCCGACCGCAGCCGGTCCCGATAGGCCCGCTTGAGCGCGGACGAGGACACCACCGCCCCCTGCCCCGGCGGCCGCCCCCGCAGCCAGTCGCCGATCGCGTCGAGCCACGGCCGCCGGTCGTCGTCGTCCAGCGGGATGCCGGCCGACATCTTGGCGACGTTGGCCGCCGGATGGAAGGCGTCGCCCTCCGCGTACGGGACGCCGAGCGCGTCCGCGAGCAGCCGGCCCACGGTGGTCTTGCCCGTTCCGGTCACGCCCATCACCACCAGCACGCGCCCGCCGCCGCCCAAGTCGTGGTCGTAGTCGAAGTCGTAGCCCGACCCTGTCACTGTGCCCGCCTCATCATCGCCAGTCGCACGTCGTTCGACACGGGCCGCCCCCCAACGCGATGGCAACCCGAGCCGGAACCTTTCCTTCACTACAGTCTGATCATGAAGTTCTTCCGCTCGAAGTCCGCCGAAGCGCCCGACCCCCACCTCACCGCCCTGACCGTCCGACAAGCCGACCACCTGCGCGACCTGGTGGGCCACTGGCACGCCGCGCGGGGCGAACAGGTCACCGTCGCCGGTGACACCCTCCGCGCCGCCGACGGCACCTCCGCCCTGTACAACCTGGCCGAGTTCGTCCGGCGTGCCGACCCGCGCGACTGGCCCCGGATCGTGGACCGCCACTTCACCGCCCTCGCCTCCGCCCGTGCGGCGGCCGAACAGCCGGCCGCCCCCGACGACGTACTGCGCCGGGCCTACCTGCGGCTGATACCCGACGACGCCCTCCCGCCCGAGGCCGCCGCCTCGTTCAGCTACGTGCGCCCCGTCGCGACCGGCCTCGCGGAGGCCCTCGCGCTGGACCTCCCGGACTCGGTGCGGCTCCTCGACGACAAGGACGTCACCGCCATCGGCCTGGACGCGCTGCGCGCCGCCGGGCGCACCAACCTCGTCAACGAGCCCGCCACGTACGAGACCACGGCCACGCCGAGCGGCGGGCAGGTGCACATCCTGTCGGGTGATTCCCTCTTCGTCGCGAGCAAGGCCCTGGTCCTCGACGAGGTCGCCCGATCCGTCACAGGACGGGAACTGCCCGACAACGGAGCCCTGTTCACCGTCCCCAGCCGGGGGTACCTCGTCTTCCACCCGCTGGCGGACCACCACGTCCAGGACGCCGTCAACGACCTGGCCGCCTTCGGCCTCGGCGCGTACCAGGACAACCCCGGCCCCCTCTCGCCCCGCCTGTACTGGTGGCACCGGGGCACCGTGACCTGCCTGACCCGCATCGACGACGCCACCCGGTCCTTCTCGATCGAACCGCCCGAGGAACTCCTCGCCGTCATGCGGCGCCTGGTCGCCTCCGGGCCGGCGGCCTAGGCCGCGGCCCCGGCCCGCCAGCGGGGGGCGTCGTCGTCCGGGGTGTCGGGGCTGCCGAAGTGGAAGGGGACGCCGAGGCGCTCGGCCAGGGCCCGGCCCGCCCGGGCCGCGGCGGCCGCCGACGGGTGGCGGCCGCCGGAGGTCGCCCCTGCGCCGAGGTACCGCACCGCCGTGCCGTGATGGAGGGTGGCGAGGTGGTGCTCCCCGGCGGGGCCGGCCGTGATGGCCAGCAGGACCGTGAACCAGTCGTGCACGGTGTCGCCGTCCCACACCGCCTCCACCG
Source organism: Streptomyces sp. NPDC032472 (assembly GCF_040636955.1). NCBI lineage: Bacteria > Bacillati > Actinomycetota > Actinomycetes > Kitasatosporales > Streptomycetaceae > Streptomyces > Streptomyces sp. NPDC032472. Next base: position 10,609 of record NZ_JBEZVK010000078.1, on the reverse strand, counting down.
CCACGACCCGGCCGGGGCAGCCGGAGGCCAGGGCGGCCAGCGATTCCACGTCGAGGGGGCTGTCGGGCGTACGGGCGACCCGGTCGCCGTGGTGCAGGAAGCGCTCGTGCACGACCAGCTCGGCGTCCTGCAGCCCGATCCCGCGGGCCCGGCAGGCCTGCCAGACCAGGCGGACCGCCTGCATGCGGGAGTCCTGGAGCACGTACCCGTCGACCTGCTCCCGGATCCCGGCCGGCAGCAGCTCCCACTACTCGGCCGGGGTGATCTCGTTCGTGTTGCCCATGGGGCGCCACCCTAAGCGGCTGCCGGCGCGGCGACCGGCATCACCAGCGTGGTGAAGGTGCCCTGGTCGGCGGAGCGGACCAGGACCGGCCGGGCCGGGGCCGCCGGGATCTCCAGGAGGACGTCCGGTCCTACGGCGGTTTCCAGGGCCGAGGCCAGCACGGCCGGGTCGAAGCCGAGCAGCACCGGCTCGGCCTCCTCCCGTACGGCGGCCAGCTCGGCGGCGGCCCCCGGCCCCCGGTCGGCGGCGGCCACGAGCAGCCGGTCGCGCCCCAGCTCCACCCGTACGGCGGTGGTGTCGCCGCACGCGCCCAGGGCGGCGATCAGCGCGAGCCGGTCGACGACCACCCGGTGGGCCGGAGCGTCGAGGGCCGCGAGCATCTCCCGGTACGCGGGGTACTCGCCCTCGAAGAGAGGGACCTCGCGCGTACCGCCGGGATGCCGGACCGTCAGACACGGCCGCACGCCCGGATCCACGGGCACCGCCACCGTCACCTCGGCGGCCCGGGCCGCCCAGGCACCCAGGTCCACCAGGGCGTCGGCCCCGATCAGGAACCGGCCCGCAGGGCCGGCCGCGGCCGAGGACTTCAGGGTGCGCAGCGAGAACCGGTAGCGGTCGGTGGCCGCGAAGCGGACCTCGTCCCCGTCGAACTCCACCAGCACGCAGCCCAGCACCGGATGCCCCGGATCGCGCCCGGCGGTCGGCGCGACCTGCCGGGCGGCGCTCGCCAGTTCGGCCCCGCCCACCGTGAACTCGGCGGTGTCCGGCCCGTCCGGCAGCCCGCCCAGCACCGCCCGGATCGCCGCATCGGCGGCCCGACCCCGCTCCCGGACCGCCGCCCGGTGCCGTTCGAGCACCTCCCGCGCCCGCCCGGGCGGGCCGTCGAGCACGGCGACCACGTCGGCCAGCGCCAGCCCGGCCGCGCGCAGGTCCCGCAGCAGTGCGGCGCGCGGCTCCTGCCCGGCGGCGTAGTAGCGGTAGCCGGTCGCCGCGTCCACGTGGGCGGGACGCAGGACGCGGCAGTCGTCGTAGAAGCGCAGGGCGCTCGGTGCGAGGCCGATCAGCCGGGCGAAGGCACTGATGCCCATCAGGTTCCCCGCCGCGGCGGGAGGGGTGTTCTGGGTGTTCGTGTTCTGCCTGTTCGTGTTCCGGGTGTTCTCCATGGCGGCGATTGTCGACTTTCACGCCGCTTGAAGGTCAAGTGACGGTCAGCCGGTGGTCGCCCCGGCAGCCGTCCCGCTCTCTCCCGCGGTGCGTCGCGAGGTGGTCTGCTGGACCGACCAGCGGTTGCCGTCGGGGTCGGCGAAGTAGACGAACGAGCCCCACGGCATGTCCTGGATGCCGGTCACCTCGACGCCCCGCGCCTTGAGCTCCGCGTACGCCTCCTCGATGTCCGTGACGACGACCTGGAGGTTGTCCAGCGATCCCGGGGCCATCCGGGTGAGTCCCCTGCCCAGGGCGATCGAGCACGCGGATCCGGGCGGGGTCAGCTGGACGAAGCGGATGTCCTCGCTCACGGTGACGTCGTGGTCGGCGTGGAAGCCGACCCGCTCGTAGAAGGCCTTGGCGCGGTCGACGTCGCTGACGGGGACGGCGACCAGCTCCAGCTTGATGTCCATCGGTGGCTCCACGTACTCGGTCAGGGGGCTTTCCGGCATCATGCGCCCGCGGCCGGTACGGCGCCGTTCGGTGCGCCAGCCTCCGGGGCGGCGTCCGGAGTCCGCCTGGCCTGGGCGAACTGGGTCCGGTACAGCTCCTCGTACCGCCCGCCCGCGGCCAGTAGCGCGGTGTGCGTGCCGCGCTCCACGATCCTGCCGTTCTCGACGACGAGGATCAGGTCGGCCGCCTGCACCGTCGACAGCCGGTGCGCGATGACGACCGCGGTCCGCCCCGCCAGGGCCTCGCCGAGCGCCTCCTGCACCGCCGCCTCGGAGGTGGAGTCCAGGTGGGCGGTCGCCTCGTCCAGGATCACCACGCGCTGGCGGGCCAGCAGCAGCCGGGCGATGGTCAGCCGCTGCCGCTCACCGCCCGAGAGGCGGTAGCCGCGTTCGCCGACGACGGTGTCCAGGCCGTCGGGCAGCGAGGCGACGAGCCCCTCCAGCCGGGCCCGGCGCAGGGCCTCCCAGAGCTCCTCCTCGCTCGCCCCGGGCCGGGCCAGCAGCAGGTTCGCCCGTACCGATTCGTGGAACAGGTGGCCGTCCTGGGTGACCATGCCGAGCGTGTCGCGGATCGAGTCGGCCGTCAGGTCGCGTACGTCGACCCCGCCCAGGCGGACCGCGCCCGCATCGGCGTCGTACAGGCGGGGCAGCAGCTGGGCGATGGTCGACTTCCCGGCGCCGGAGGAGCCGACCAGGGCGACCACCTGCCCGGGCTCGGCCCGGAACGACACCTCGTGCAGCACCTGCGTGCCGCCGCGGGCGTCGAGGGTGGCGACCTCCTCCAGCGAGGCGAGCGAGACCTTGTCGGGGGCGGGGTAGCCGAAGGAGACCCGGTCGAACTCGACGGAGACCGGCCCCTCCGGGACCCGGCGGGCGTCGGGCTTCTGCGCGATGAGCGGCTTGAGGTCGAGGATCTCGAAGACCCGCTCGAAGCTGACGAGGGCGCTCATCACCTCGACGCGGGCGCCGGCGAGGGCGGTCAGCGGGGCGTACAGCCGGGTCAGGAGCAGGGCCAGGGCGACGACGTTGCCGGCGTCCAGGGTCCCGCGCAGGGCGTAGTACCCGCCGAGCCCGTAGACGAGGGCGAGGGCGAGCGCGGAGACCAGGGTGAGCGCGGTGATGAACGCCGACTGGGCCATGGCGGTACGGATGCCGATGTCGCGGACCCGGCCCGCCCGGGCCGCGAACTCGGCGGACTCGTCGGCGGGCCGCCCGAACAGCTTGACCAGGGTGGCGCCGGGCGCGGAGAACCGCTCCGTCATCTGTGTGCCCATGGCGGCGTTGAGCGCGGCCGCCTCCCGCTGGAGCGCCGCCATCCGTGCGCCCATGCGGCGGGCCGGCAGGACGAACACCGGCAGCAGGACCAGGGCGAGCAGGGTGATCTGCCAGGAGATGCCGAGCATCACGGCCAGCGTCAGCAGCAGGGTCACGGTGTTGGCGACGACGCCCGAGAGGGTGTTGCTGAAAGCCCGCTGGGCCCCGATCACGTCGTTGTTGAGCCGGCTGACCAGGGCGCCGGTCCGGGTGCGGGTGAAGAAGGCGACGGGCATCCGCTGCACGTGGTCGAAGACGGCCTTGCGCAGGTCCAGGATCAGACCCTCGCCGAGGGTGGCGGACAGCTTGCGGGTCAGCAGCCCCAGCCCGGCCTCGGCGACCGCGATGCCCGCGATGAGCAGGGCGAGGCGGACGACGGTGGAGCTCGCGCGGCCGTCGACGATCGCGGTGACGACCCGGCTGGCGAGGACCGGGGTGGCCACCGCCAGCAGGGCGGTCACGATGCTGAGCAGCAGGAAGAACGCCAGCTCCCGCCGGTGCGGGCGGGCGAAGGCGGCGACGCGGCGCAGGCTCGCCCGGGAGACCGGGCGCCGCTCCTGCTGGGCGTTGATCGCGCTGTGCAGTGAGGTCCAGGCGGTGACTTCCATGTCCATGGCCGAAACGCTAAGACCTCAACCAATGTCGAGGTCAAGGGGGCGGTGAAGTACCAGCCGTCGGGGAGGTGTTGTCCGAAGCACCGTGCGATAGATTCGGCCGCTCCGGCTCCTCCCACCGGCTGACCCCGACCCCCGCGAAGACAGGCTTTTCGATGAGCGACATCGTCAACGGACTCGGCCGCACCAGCGCCTACGGCGCCCTGGGGCTGGTGCTGCTGGTCCTCGGGATCGTCCTGGTGGACGTGCTGACGCCCGGGAAGCTCCCGAAGCAGATCTGGGAGGAGCGCAACCGCAATGCGGCCGTGACGCTCAGCTCGGCCCTCCTCGGCGTCGGCGGCATCGTGTTCACCTCGATCTGGACCACGTACGAGGACTTCGGCAAGGGCCTGCTGTCCACCGCGGCCTTCGGCCTGCTCGGCCTGGTCCTGATGGCGGTGGCCTTCCTGGTGCTGGACTGGGTGACCCCCGGCCGGCTCGGCGCCATCGTCGTCGACCCCGAGCCGCACCCCGCGGTCTGGGTCACGGCCTCCTGCAACCTGGCGGTGGCCGCGATCGTCGCGGCCTCGATCGCCTGATCCCGGGCCGGGGCCGCAGGCCCTCCCGGCACGCCGTTCACGCCAGGCCCAGGGCGAACACCGCGAACCCCGCCGCGAGCAGCCCCGCGGCCGTCCGCCGCACCGCCGTCGCCCGGGTCCACGGCTCCTCGAACCGCCGCGCGTAGCGGGTTATGCCCACCAGCAGCACCGCGAACACCGGCAGCCACGCCAGCCGCGCCGCAATCCACAGCGGGCCGTCCGGCGCCGTCGTCAGACCCGGCACCGGACCCAGGAAGGAGCCGGGCACGACCGCGGCGAGCATGGCGCTCTGGTGCCAGCACAGGACCGTCATCGCGCAGAGGTTGACCACCACCACCGGCGCCCACAGCAGCGGCCGGGCGAGCAGCCGCGCCAGCCGGTCCCGCAGCAGCACCGCCGCGCCCGACTGCGCCGCGGCCAGTGCCAGTACCAGCAGCGACGGCGGATGCGAGTTGGTCCGCGCCTCACCGGGTACGCCGACCATCGACGCCGGGTAGTGGAACACCAGCAGCAGGACGGCGAACAGCAGGCCCCCGCCCGTCAGCAGCAGCCAGGCCCCGCGCCGCCCGAACCGGCGCTCGCCCCACGCCACGCCCAGCTGGTACGCGAACAGCCACCCCGGCAGGATGTTCACCACCGCCACCCAGGAGGGCACCACGTCGGCGTACGGCCCGTAGCGCAGGAAGTCCACCACCGCCACCGTGGCGAGCAGCGGCGCCGCCGACCATCCGCCGAGGCGGCGCGCCGCCCGTAGGCAGCAGGGCGTCAGCGCGGTGACCACGAGGTACACCCCGACGAACCACAGCGGCTGCACCACCAGCGTCGCCCCGGTCCGCAGCGTGGCCTCCGGCACCCCCGCCGCGTACAGCACCGGCGCGGCCAGCGCCCACACCGCCGTGACCCCGAGCACCGGCCGCCCCAGCCGGGCGGCCCGGCCCTTCAGCCAGGCAGCGGCCGAGCCCTTGCGGCGGTGGTAGGAGAGCACCGAGGCGTACCCGCCGACGAGGAAGAAGATGCCGAGCATCTGCAGCACCCAGCTCGCGGGGGCCAGCGCTCCGAACGAGGACAGCGGGCTCGCGTTGTGCAGGCCGCCGTCGGGGTCCAGGGTGAACCCGCCGAGCAGCCAGTGGCCGGTGGGCACGGCGAGCAGGGCCAGGGCGCGCAGCCCGTCGACGGCCCGGTCCCGATGGGCGGGGGTGCGCGCGTCGATCCGGCCGGCGGTCCGCCGCAGGGCGGTCAGGGGGCGTGCGGCGGCAGCCCCGGTCGGAGCGGTGGGGGCGCTCATCGGGCCTCGCCCTTCGCGATGGCGGCGAAAGCCGCCAGCGACCGCGTGCCCGGGACGAGATAGCCGGTGTGCCCCCGGACGTCGTCGGCGGGGACCCGCCGGGCTCCGAAGCCGGCCGAGACCGGGTCGGCGCCGTGGCCGAGCCCCGCGAACTCCACGTTCGGCACGTCGGCGATCCAGTCGGAGGGCCCGCGGGCCGCCCACACGCGGGCACGGGTGTGCAGGCCGGCGGCCGTGCCGGCGCGCAGGCCGGGGGAGCCGAAGACCACCACATCGGTGGCATCGGTGTTGCGGGCCGCGAGGGCGACCACCACCGAGCCGTAGCTGTGGCCGAACAGCACCGGATCGGGGGCGCCGACCGCGTCGAGCCCCTGCGTGAACCGGGCGAGGCGGACCGCGCCCGCCTCCGCCAGCCGGCCGCCGGCCGCGTCCCACCCCACCCCGACCGGGGTGGTGTAGCCGGTCCACGCCACCACGGCGGTGTCCGCGCCGGCCGCCGCGTGCAGCGACCGGGCCATCCCCGCCGGCCCGGTGTACGGGGCGCGCGGGGCGTCGTAGGAGGCGGCGTCGCTGTCCGAGCCGGGTACCACCACCGCGACGTGCGCCGCCCGCCCCAGGGCCCCGAAGACCTCGGCGACCTGCCCCCGCCCGCGGGGATCGAAGGCGAGGATCTGCCGCTGCGGCGAGGCCAGCGCGGCGAAGCGGGGCTGCCCGCTCGCCAGGACGGCCAGCCGGTTGGCCTCGTACCGCAGAGCCACCGGGGCCCCGTCCAGATTGCCTACGACCTGGGGGTGGAGCCGTACGAGCTCCTGCCGGGCGGCCTCGTCCAGCCCGGCGAAGAACCGGGCCACGTCGTACGCGGACGCGGTCGCCGGATCGGGCAGCCGCCGCCCGGACACCGTGGCGGCCCGCCACTCGGCCGTGCCCGGCGGCGGCCCGGTGACCGCCTCCTGCCCGTCGCCCGCGGCCCATCCCGCGGTCCCCGCCACCACCGCCACCGCCAGTGCGGCCGTGGCCAGTGCCCTCCCCAAGCGGCCCATCCGCCCTCTCCTCTCCTCGTGACGCCGAGGAAGGTAGGAAGGAGGTGCCTGCGCGCACGTCGGACCGGGGAGCCAAGCCCGAAGTCATACCGGGGTAGGGGGTGGAGGAGATCCCGGGGCGGCGCGGGCGGGCGCTGTCCGGGGCGCTGCGGAATTACCGCTCTCCCGCCGGTTCCCCGCTCAGGCGCTGTCGCCCGGCCGGACCAGCCCCGCCTCGTACGCGAAGATCACGGCCTGGGCCCGGTCGCGCAGGTCCAGCTTGGCCAGCACCCGCCCGATGTGCGTCTTCACCGTCTGCTCGGCCACGACGAGCTGCGCGGCGATCTCCTGGTTCGACAGCCCGCGCGCGATCAGCTCCAGCACCTCGGTCTCCCGCGGGGTCAGGCCGTTCAGCCGCAGCGCCGGGTTCCTGCGCGGCGCGGGCCGCTGCTGCACGAAGTCCGCGATCAGCCGCCGCGTCACCGAGGGCGCCAGCAGCGCCTCGCCCGAGGCCACGATCCGGACCGCCGCGATCAGGTCGGCCGGCGGGGCGTCCTTCAGAAGGAACCCGGAGGCGCCGGCGCGCAGCGCCTCGTACACGTAGTCGTCGATGTCGAAGGTGGTCAGCATCAGCACCTTCGGCCGGTGGAGCACGCCGGGCGGCGGGTCGAGGATCTGCCGGGCCGCACTCAGGCCGTCCAGCTCCGGCATCCGCACGTCCATGAGCACCACGTCGGGACGGGCCGACCGGGCGACCTCCACCCCCTGCCGTCCGTCCGGAGCCTCCCCCACCACATCGATGTCGGCCTGCGCGGACAACAGGGCGGCGAACCCCGCCCGCACCATGGCCTGGTCATCGACGATGATCACTCGGATGGTCAACTGGCTTCCTCGGTCGGCGCGTCCAGGGACAGGCGGGCGGCGACCCGGAAGCCGCCGTCGGGCAGCGGACCGGCATCGAGGGTCCCGCCCGTCAACCGTACGCGCTCGCGCATCCCGACCAGCCCGTGCCCCGTGCCGCCCGAGCTCTCCAGCGCCGGAGCCTCGCCCGCGGCAGGGCCGTTGACCACCAGCACGAGCACCTCCCGCTCGTCGTACGTCACCGACACCCGCGTCCGCGCCCCCGGCGCGTGCCGCACCACGTTGGCGAGGGCTTCCTGCACGATCCGGTACACCGACAGGTCCACCGCCGGCGGCGCCGCCTTCTCGGCCCCTGCCGCCAGCGACAACTCCACCGGCTGCCCCGCCCGTACGGTCGCCTCCACCAGCTGCGGGATCCGGCCGATGCCCGGCTGCGGGGCCAGCTCGCCGCCGCCGGCCGCCTGCGCTTCTCCGTTTCCGCCATTGTCCCGGTCCCCGCGCAGCACCGTCAGCAGCCGCCGCATCTCGCCCAGCGACTCCCGGGCACTGGCCGCGATCGCCGCGAACTCCTCGCGGACCGGCTCCGCCATCCCCGGCAGCCGGTACGGCGCCGAATCCGCCTGCACCGTGATCACCGACATGTGGTGCGCCACCACGTCGTGCAGCTCCCGCGCGATCCTCGCCCGCTCCTCCAGCAGGGTGCGCCGGGCCCGCTCGGCGTCGCTGATGCTCTCCTGCTCGGCGATCCGCTGCTGCGCATCGCCGATGCCGCGCAGCGACCCCGTCACGGCGAGGAACGCCCCGCTCAGCACGAACAGCAGGCCGACGGTGTTCGTCACCCCGCCCGGCTCGAAGAACCCCAGCACCGTCCCGACCGCGCCGGTCGCCAGCCACACCCCGACCAGGGTCCGAACGGACTCGCGCAGCCCCAGGCAGATCATCAGCACCAGGTAGCCGACGATGGTCATCGGCGGCCACGGCCAGCTGTGCCCGGCCACCGCATCGGCCCGGAGCAGCACCAGCGCCCCCACTGCGTCCGCGCCGAGCACCAACGCCCATGCGGGCAGCGGGCGGGTCACCGCCAGCAGCAGCGGCACGGTCTGCGCCACACCCAGCGCGCCGGCCCAGCCGCCGCCCGCGCGGTAGTCGTTGGTCAGCACCGTGATCGTCACCGGCACCAGCGTCACCACGAAGACGGCGACGACGGCGTACGGCAGCATCCGCTGCCAGGCCTTCGGCGCCTGCGCGAACAGCGGCTCCCCGGGCCGGGCGGGCGAGCGCAGCACGGCACCGAACCGGCTCAGCGCACGGGCCGCGGGGGCGGGGGCGGTTGTCTCGGGGCGGGATCGGGTTCGGGATCGGGTGCGGCTTCGGGGGCGGCCGGGGGCCGGTGTGGCGGGCTCGTCGCGATCGCTCATGATCGACCAGACTAGGCGCCGGGACGGCAGGCCGGGCCGGCACGGGTAGGCTGCCGGGGTCCGACGCGACGGGGGGAACGGGAAGATGGACGGGGCCGCCGCGCTCGAGAAACTGGTGCCGGTGCTCGCGGCGTTCGGCGGCGGAGTGCTGCTGGCGCGCCGCAAGGTCGTACCCGCCGAGGCCTCCAAGGCCTTCGCCGACTACGCCTTCCTGTTCGCCGTCCCCTGCTACCTCTTCGGCAACATCTACGCGAGCGACCTCGGCGCCCTGTTCGACTGGCGGGCCATCGGCGGCTACACCGCTGCCGCCGCCCTCGCCGTGGCCGTCCTGGTGTGCGCCTCGGCCGCGTACGGCGTACGGGAGCCGCGTGCGGTCGCGCTGCGCGTGATGGCCGGAGTCCAGGTGAACACCGCCTACTTCGCCGTCCCGGTGTTCATCACCGTCTTCGGGACCGCCGCGCCGATCTTCCCCGTCCTGCTCTTCCAGGTCTGCGTCCTGTCCCTCGTCGTCATCGCCATCATGGAACTCGGCCGGGCCGGAGCCGGGGCCGGGAGCCCGGGACAGCGGCTGCGGCGCGCCCTCACCGCCTCGCTCACCACCCCGCTCGTGCTCGCGTGCAACGCCGCGATCCTGCTCAACCTGGTGTCGGTGCACGTGCCGAGGGTGGCGCTGGACGGGGCCGCGTTCGTGGGGGACAGCGCCTCGCCCGTCGCCCTGTTCGCCCTCGGACTCCACCTCGGCCGCCTCGGGCTGGACGTCCGCGGCACCACCCGCGAGGAGTTGGCCCTCATCGGGTTCAAGTGCCTGGCCTTCCCGCTGCTGACGTGGGCGGTGTGCGGGGCGGTCTTCGGGGTGCGGGGGGAGTGGCTGGCGTACCTGGTCCTGATCGCGGCGATGCCGACGCCGCAGAACCTGTTCATCTTCGCCCAGCGGTACGACGTGGGCGTGGACCTTTCCGCCTCCCTCGTGATCAAGAGTTCCGTCGTTTCGCTCCTGCTGATCCCGGTGTGGCTGCAGACTGTTGCCTCATGATCACATCTACGAGGGACACAGCCGCCGGGCCGGCGGCAGGGGCGGCTGCCGGGGCGGGTGTCACGCTGGGACTGCTGGCGGCGTGGGCCGTGCACGACACGGAGGAAGCGCTGACCGTGGGGGCCTGGTCCCGCAAGCGGGTGCCGGTGCTGCGGGCACGGCATCCGCGGGTGCCGGAGCAGATATGGCGGGGCCTGGGGACGGTGGGCGGGCGGGAGTTCACCGCCGCGGCCGCCGTCGTGGGGCTGGTGGTGGGGGCGGCTGCCGCCGACGGGTACCGCACGGGTGGGCGGTCCGCGTTCTACCAGGCCTCGCTGAACGCCTTTGGGTTGCACGGGCTCGTCCACCTCGGCCAGGCGGCCGCCACCCGGGGCTACACCCCCGGCGTGGTCACCTCGCCGCTGCTCGTCGTCCCGTTCACGCTGTGGGCCCGTGGACGGCTCCGCCGCGCGGGGGTGCTGCGCCCGGCCCGGCCGCGGGACGCGGTCGTCGGCCTCGCCCTGGCTGCCGCCACCGCCACCGCCGGCCACGCAGCGTCCCGCCGCC
>NZ_JBEZVK010000077.1:0-26507 GCF_040636955.1 Streptomyces sp. NPDC032472 | reverse complement strand
CGCCGGCGTTTGAGGCGCGGGGTTGGGGCGGCGCCCCAAGGAACCCGGCTTCGCCGGGCACCGGGCTCTGCCCGGACCCGCGCCTCAAGCGCCGGCGAGGCTGAAGTTGCCGGCCCCCGGCTGCGAAACGGGGCGGGTGCGCCGCCCACCCGCCGGCTGGCAGGTGGTGACGCGCGCCGATCTTCGAAGCCGGGGCCGGCCAATCCAGCCTGCCTCCCGCTGTCGGGGCTGGATGTGCCGGACCGCCGCTTCGGCAGCGGGGGCGAACACGCGATGGCCGGCCCCGGCCACGCCGCCACCTGTGACGAGAGGCCGACAACTTCAGCCTCGCCGGCGTTTGAGGCGCGGGGTTTGGGGGCGGAGCCCCAAAAGGCAGACCGGCTCCGCCGTAGGCGGTTGGGGTTGGCGTGCCTCGTGGGGCGGCGTGGCCGGATGTGCGGGGTCCTGGGCCGCGCCCGCGGCTCGTGCCCCGCGGGTCGGGGAGTGGGCTCACTCGTCCGTGTGGCGGGCGGGTGCGCGCGGGCCGGGCGGGGGGCGGGCGGCCGCCAGGGGCCCCGGCGGGCGCTGGCAGACTGCTCGGCATGCTGGAGACCTCCGCACGACTGCTGCGCCTGCTGTCCCTGTTGCAGGCCCACCGCGAATGGACCGGCGCCGACCTCGCGGAGCGCCTCGGCGTGACCCCGCGGACGGTGCGGCGCGACGTGGACCGGCTGCGCGAGCTCGGCTATCCCGTGAACGCCACCCCCGGCACCGGCGGCGGCTACCAGCTCGGCGCCGGGGCCGAGCTGCCGCCGCTGCTGCTGGACGACGACGAGGCGGTGGCCGTCGCCGTCGGGCTGCGCACGGCTGCCGGGAACGGTGTAGAGGGGATCGGCGAGGCCTCCGTACGGGCGCTGGCCAAGCTGGAGCAGGTCCTGCCGGGGCGGCTGCGGCGGCGGGTGTCGGCGATCGACGAGTTCACCGTGCCGATGCTGCGCGCGCCGGAGCAGAGCGCCGTCGACCCCTCGGTGCTGGCCGAGCTCGCCGCCGCCTGCCGCGACAGCGAGCGCCTGCGCTTCGGCTACCGGGACCACGAGGGCGGCGCGTCGCGCCGGGTGGTCGAGCCGCACCGGCTGGTGTGCACCGAGCGGCGCTGGTACCTGGTCGCCTGGGACGTGGACCGGGCGGACTGGCGGACCTTCCGCGCCGACCGGATCGAGCCGAGGCCGCCGCACGGGCCGCGCTTCGTCCCCCGCCAGGCGCCGGCCGAGGACCTCGCCGCGTACGTCTCCCGCGGCGTCTCGCAGGCCGCGTACGCCGCCCGGGCAGTGCTCCGGCTGAAGATGCCGGCGCAGGCCGCGGCCCGGGTCATCGGACCGAGTGACGGGGCGCTGGAGCCGCTGGACGAGGAGAGCTGCCTGCTGCGCACGGGGGCGGTGAGCCTCGACGTGCTCGTGATCCACGTGATGCTGCTCGGTTGCGAGTTCGAGGTGGTCGAGCCGCCGGAGCTGACCGAGCGGATCCGGGCCGCGCGGGACCTTCTCGGGCGGGCCGTGGACTGATGCGGGGGCCGCCCGGGCCGTGGAGAAGGGGCGGGGAAACCGCGGGGGTTCGGCGAAGCGGAGCGCGGCCGGGCGCGCCGGGCCGACCCCGGCAAGCCGTACGCGCCAAGGGCTCCGCGGCAATCCGCCGGGGAATTCCGGGGCTCTCGAACGGAATGCGAAAGATGCTCCGCACAGGGCGCTCCGGGGCCCGGAAAAAGAATGCCGCGGGGCTGCGCCGCCGTAACTGGGCCCGGTCGGAGAACTGTCGACATTCCGTGACACAAGCGTGACCCGGTACGGACGAACCTCCGGGCGCGCCGCTGACGTTCGGGCACTGTGGACAACAGAGCGGACAACAGAGGCGGGCCGGATGGGTGATCCGGCCCGCCTCTCTCAGTGCGGGGTGAGGTGGTGCGTACCGCCCCGCGGTGTGCCGTGCGGCCCGGCTCAGCCGCCCGCGGCCGGGCGGGCGGTGGCGCGTGCGGCGCCGGCCCGTTCGGCGTGGGCGGGGCGGCGGCTGCCGGCCGGGGTGACCGGCGTCCGCTCGGACCGGATCAGGTGCGGCCGGCCGGACAGGTGCCCCGCGGGCCGGGGGACCGGGGCGTGCGGTGCGGCCGCGGCGGTGGCCGCCTGCGCGGCTGCCGGGGCGGGCACGGAGGCCGCGACGGCAGCGTCCCCGGCACCGGCGGAGCCGGCCGCGGTGCTCCCGAGCTGCCACTTCCCGCCCGCGGAGAGCAGCGGGACCAGCGCCGAGGCGACCGGCGCGGGCACGGTGCCGGCCTCGACGCGGCGGCGCATCCGCTCGCGCCGCTCGAAGACCCAGGCCTCGACGGCGGCCATCAGCGGCTCGAACCAGGGCAGCGCCAGCATGATCAGCAGGCCCGCGGACCAGCCGAGAAGGACGTCGCTGACCCAGTGGGTGCCGAGGTAGACGGTGGTGGCGCCGACGCTCAGCGAGACGACGGCGGAGACCATGGACAGCACCCGCCGCGTGACGGTGGTGGAGGCCAGGTAGGCCAGGATTCCCCAGGTCACGACGGCGTTGGCGGTGTGGCCGGAAGGAAATATATCGCCGCCGGCGAAGAGTTCGGCCGAGCCGATCGTGGTGGCGTAGTGCGGGCCGAGGCGGCCGAGGCCGAGCTTGACGGAGCCCACGGTGATGTTGAGCAGGAGCAGCGCCACGCCGAGGGCGATCAGCGGGCGGAGCGTGTGCTGCCGCCAGGAGCGCCAGCCGAGCCATGCGGCGACCATGACCGCGGTGGGGCCGCGCTGCCCCAGGACGACGAGGTAGTCGAGGAAGGCGTGCACCTGCGGCCACTGCTCGTACGGCCGGAAGAAGAAGACCTGCCAGTCCAGGCGGACGAGCCAGGACGTGGTCAGGACGGCCACCACGATCGCGAGGTAGAAGGCGAGGGTCGCTCCGAGGAGCACGACGCGGTGCCGGCTCATCTGCGGTGTTTGCAGATGAGCCGGTCGCTCGGGTTCCCGGTCGAGTCGGGCGAACACCCGCTCCAGCCGGGTCAGGATTTGGTCGGTACGCACTCAATCGACGTTACCGCGAGCTGCTGGGCGGCCCCGTCGAATCACCGGGTTTGTGATGACCATGTGATGTGGAGTTGGTCTCACGCGGCACTTAATTCCTGGGATTAAGGCATTAGTTGGAGTGGCCGGTCCATTGCCCCCGCCATTGTTTCGCACACTTACCCGGGCTTTATCGCGGCGGCTCAATTACTTTGCTGAAAGATGGCTCGGAATGATCCATTCCGTGACTCGCGCGCCCGGCGGGGGCCCGGGCCGACGGTCCGGGCGTGCGGCCCGGCGTGCGCCGGGCGTGCGGCCCGACGGTCCGGGCGTGCGGCCCGGGCGGGCGGCTCGCGGCTACGGCGGCCCCGACCCGTTCAGCCAGAAGGCCCCGTACACCGCCGAGGCCAGCGCCACCGCGCCCAGCACCGCCGCCGCCCGCCCCGTACGCGCCCGGGCCAGCGCCACCGCCGCCGGCAGCAGCAGCGGGAAGGCCGGCAGCAGGAGCCGCGGCTTGGACCCGAAGTACCCCGACGCACACAGCGCCAGCGCCACGACGATCCCGCAGTACACCAGCAGCGGGGCCGGCTGCCGCTGCCGTACGCACAGCGCGTACAGCCACAGCACCAGCGCCACGCCCGCGATCAGCCCGAGCCCCGCGGCGACCGAGCCCGAGGCCAGCTTCGCCCCGATGAACCGGGCGAAGGCCCAGCCGCCGTCGAAGCCGTTGCCCCAGCCGGCCTGCACGTCCAGGTAGCCGGTCGGCCCGCGGCCGGTGCGCGCCCCCACCCACAGCGCGTACGCCGCCGCGCCCGCCGGGGCCAGGGCGACGCCCACCGCCATCCGCCAGGACCGCTCGCCGCGCCGCCACGCCAGGGCGGCCGCCACCCACACCGCCGCCGCCACCGCGGCGCCGACCGGGCGGGTCAGCCCGGCCGCCGCCGCGAGCAGGCCCGCCGCCGGCCACCGGCCGCGCAGGGCCGCGTACAGGGACCAGGCCGCCAGCGCCGTGAACAGCGATTCGCTGTACGCCATGGACTGCACGATGCTGACGGGCAGTGCGGCCCACACCGCGACGGCGAAGACCCCCGCCCGGCGCGGATCGGCCCGCGGGATCCGCTCGGCGCACGCCAGCGCGGCCACTGCGAAGATCCCCCAGGCCGCGGCGAGCCCCGCCACCGCCGAGACGACCAGGCCGGCCGAGCCGTACGACAGCCCCGTCGGCGCCGCGACCAGCCGCTCCAGCCAGGGCAGCAGCGGGAAGAAGGCCAGGTTCGAGTGGACGGCCCCGCTCGGGAGGGCCACCTCGTAGCCGTACCCCTCCGCGGCGATCCGCGCGTACCAGAGCGAGTCCCACCGCGCGGACAGCAGCGTGTGCGGGCTGGTCCCGGCCGCCGCGCACCACAGCGCGAGCGCGCCCACGCCGAGCAGCCGCACCGCCGCGAAGGCGGCCAGTGCGGGCGCGGCCCGGCGGAATGCAAGATCTTTCACAGGCATGATTATCGGTGGAGCCTGCGACAGCCCACCGGACAGAACCACGAAACGTGATCGCACGTGTACGGAGTCGGAGCGGCGCGGGGGAGGCGGCGGGCCGATGCCGGCCGGACCGGGCACACGGCGGGCGACGGGCCGGCGGCGCGGCGGCGACGGGCCGACGGCGCGGCGCAGACCCCGCGGAGACGCGGCGGTGGCGGGGGAGTGAGGGGAGAGCAGGGCGAGGACGGTGTGAGGCGAGTGGCACACGCCACACCGAGGCCGCCGCCGCGATGAGAGCTTGACCACGTGTCGCACCGGTGAACTCGCGTACGCTGACCCTTCACTCGCAGGTCGATGCCGGACCCCGCAGGACGCCGCACCGCACACCACCGCCGCGGCCGACGCCAAGACGCTGGTCCGCCGAGTGCGAGCGATTCATCTGGGAGGTACATGCATGTCGGGGACCAACGCGTCCGACCGCAGGCGCAGGACCGCCGACAGCGACAGGACGCCCGGGACCCCCCTGCGGCAGACGCTGCGCGCGGCCTCCGGCGGGACGAACCGCTGGCTCGTCCTCGCGGTCCTCTGCGTCAGCCTGGTCCTCGTCGCGCTCGACGCGACGATCCTGCACGTCGCCGTTCCCGCCATCACCACGGACCTGCGCCCCGGCTCGGTCGAGCTGCTGTGGATCGTCGACGCCTACCCGCTGGTCTGCGCCGCGCTGCTGATCCTCTTCGGCACCCTCGGCGACCGGATCGGCCGGCGCCGGATACTCCTGCTCGGCTACGGCCTCTTCGGCACCGCCTCCGCCATCGCGGCCCTCGCCGACAGTGCCCAGGTCCTCATCCTCGCCCGCGCCCTGCTCGGCGTCGGCGGCGCGATGGTCATGCCGGCCACGCTGTCGATCCTGCGGCAGGTCTTCCCCGACCGGCGCGAGCGGGCCCTCGCGATCGGCATCTGGACCGCCGTCGCCGCCATCGGCGCGGCCAGCGGCCCCGTCCTCGGCGGCTTCCTGATCCAGCACTTCTGGTGGGGCTCGGTCTTCCTCATCAACATCCCGCTGATGGCGCTGATCCTGCCCGTCGGGCGCTGGCTGCTGCCCGAGTCCAGGGGGGCCGCCGACGGGCCGTGGGACGTGCTCGGCGCGCTCATGGCCGCGGGCGGCGTGCTCGGCGTGGTCCTCGGGGTCAAGCGGCTCGGCGCGGAGCGGCGGCTGCTCGACGCCGAGGCGCTGGTGCCGCTGCTGCTCGGGGTGGTGCTGCTCGTCCTGTTCAGCCGGCGGCAGAGGCGGCGGGCGCACCCGCTGATCGACATGCGGATGTTCTCGCGCGCCGCCTTCTCGACCTCCGTCGGGTGCATCGTGCTCGCCATGCTGGCGCTGGTCGGGCTGGAGCTGCTCGCCGTCCAGTACCTCCAGCTCGTGCTGGACCTCAGCCCGCTGGAGACCGGGCTGCGGCTGCTGCCGCTGACCTTCGCGGCCATGGCCGCCGGCGCCACCGGCTCCTACACGCTGGCCCGGATCGGGCCGCGCACCATGGTGTCGCTCGGCTTCCTGCTGACCGCCTGCGCGGTGCTGCTGCTCACGCTCATGGGGCAGCACGACCGGCCCGTCCTGCTCACCGTCGGGTTCGTCCTGCTGGGCTTCGGGCTCCAGACCACCCTCTTCGCCGCGTACGAGTCGATGCTGAGCGAGGCGCCGGCGGCCGCCGCGGGCGGGGCGGCCTCCATAGGCGAGACCGCCTACCAGCTCGGCGCGGGCATGGGCATCGCCCTGCTCGGCAGCGTCATGAACGCGGCGTACGCGCCGGGGCTGCTGAACGTGCCGGGGGTTTCGGCCGCGGATGCGCGGGGGGCCGCGAACTCGCTCGGCGAGGCGTACCAGATCGCCGGGCACCTCGGCGGGGCGGCCGGGGACGCGCTGTACAGCGCGGCGCGCCACTCCTTCGTGCAAGGCCTGCACGTCACGCTGGTGGTCAGCGCCGGCCTGCTGCTGGCGGGCTCCCTGATGGCCCTGAAACTCCCGCGCCACATGGACTGCGCAGCCGCGGACGCGGACCTGCCCGCCCCGGCCCAGCCGAAGCCCCGCATCCCGTCCCCGACGAAGCCCCCGCAGGACACCCCGGCCCGAACCCCGTAACGGGGCCGGGTGTGCCTCGCAGCGTCGAAGCGGGGGTCGGGCAAATTCAGCCTCGCCGGCGTTTGAGGCGCGGGGTCCGGGGCGTGCGGGCTGCGGGCTGCGGGCACCGAGCCCCTGTGCCGCTCCGGGGGTACGGCGGGCCCGCAAGGCAGGGGTGGACCCGGGGCCGTTCCGGGGACAAACTTGCGGCGCTAGGTTTGTCTCAGCCGGGAGGCTCCGTGTCCTTCGTACCCACCGACCCGCTCGGGCTCGACGAGCTCCTCACCCCCGAGGACCTCGCCGTCCGCGACACGGTCCGCGCCTGGGCCGCCGACCGCGTCCTGCCCCACATCGCCGAGTGGTACGAGCAGGGAGAGCTCCCGCAGATCCGCGAGCTCGCCCGTGAGCTCGGCCGGATCGGCGCCCTCGGCATGTCGCTCACGGGCTACGGCTGCGCCGGCGCCAGCGCCGTGCAGTACGGCCTGGCCTGCCTGGAGCTGGAGGCGGCCGACTCCGGGATCCGCTCCCTCGTCTCCGTCCAGGGCTCGCTCGCCATGTACGCGATCTGGAAGTACGGCTCCGAGGAGCAGAAGCAGCGCTGGCTCCCCGGCATGGCCGCCGGCGAGCTGATCGGCTGCTTCGGCCTGACCGAGCCCGACGTCGGCTCCGACCCCGCCGCCATGCGCACCCACGCCAAGCGCGACGGCTCCGACTGGGTCCTGAACGGCCGCAAGATGTGGATCACCAACGGCTCGGTGGCCTCGGTCGCGGTGGTGTGGGCGCAGACCGAGGACGGCATCCGCGGTTTCGCCGTCCCCACCGACTCCGCCGGCTTCAGCGCGCCCGAGATCAAGCACAAGTGGTCGCTGCGCGCCTCGGTCACCAGCGAGCTGGTCATGGACGACGTCCGGCTGCCGGCCGACGCGGTGCTGCCGGGGGTCACGGGGCTCAAGGGACCGCTGGGCTGTCTCAGCCACGCCCGGTACGGGATCGTCTGGGGCGCCATGGGCGCGGCACGCGCCAGTTTCGAGGCCGCGCTCGACTACGCGCGTACCCGCGAGCAGTTCGGCAGGCCCATCGGCGGCTTCCAGCTCACCCAGGCCAAGCTGGCCGACATGGCGCTGGAACTCCACAAGGGCATCCTGCTCGCCCACCACTTGGGCCGCCGTATGGACGCGGGCACCCTGCGCCCGGAGCAGATCAGTTTCGGCAAGCTCAACAACGTCCGCGAGGCCATCGACATCTGCCGCACCGCGCGGACCGTCCTGGGTGCCAACGGGATCTCCCTCGAATACCCCGTCATGCGGCACGCCACCAACCTGGAGTCGGTGCTCACCTACGAGGGCACCGTGGAAATGCACCAGTTGGTGCTGGGCAAGGCGCTCACCGGGCTCGACGCCTTCCGGTGAGGGCCTGGCTCAGCTCTGGTTGAAGAAGTCGCGCGAGCGGCCGCCGGGCTCGCCGCTCACGATCTGGGTGTCGGCCGGGGTCAGCAGGAAGACCCTGGTCGCCACCCGCTCGATCGAGCCGCGCAGGCCGAAGGTCAGGCCGGCCGCGAAGTCGACGACGCGCTTGGCGTCGGCCGGGTCCATCAGCGACAGGTTCACGATCACCGGGACGCCCTCGCGGAACAGCTCGCCGATGCCCCGCGCGTCGCGGAAGCCGTCCGGCGTGACGGTGGCGATCCGGCGACCCTGCTCGACGGCCGACTCCGAGGCGACCCTGACCCGCGGGTCGGTGACCCACTGGTCGCCCGGGCCGGCGACGGAACCGTGGGCGGCCTCCGCGTAGTCGTCGTCGTAGTAACGCTCGTCGTCACTGTCCTCCACGAGACCCAGCCAAGCGCTCGCCTTGCGTACCGAACCCATGGACGCCTCCTTTCACCGCGGTCGGTTGTCTTCTCTCCGCGTCCCTATGGTCGTCCATGATGCTGACAACGCGCCAAGTGGATAGCCGCCGCGCACGGGTTTCGTGACGGTACTGGTGCAGAACATCCGTTGCACGGTCAAGGATGCTGATCGGCCCCGCTGCTGACTGAGTGAAAATATGATGACTGCTGCCGTCCGGGTGGTGGGCAGGGGCGTACGGGTGACCGATCCGGCTCGATACGATGCCCGTCTCGTAAGCGATTGACACTCGGGGGACCCGGATTGTTCGGCATAGTCAGACCTTGTACGCACCGTTTGGGAGAGCGTTTCAAGACGGAGTGGATGGCCCATCTCTGCGGCCTCTGCCTGGCACTTCGGGGGGATCACGGCCAGTTCGCCCGGATCGTCACGAACTATGACGGTCTGTTGGTTTCCGTTCTGACGGAGGCTCAGTCGGGCCCCGCCGCCGGTTCCCGCCGCACCGCCGGCCCCTGCCCGCTGCGCGGCATGCGGACGGCTCCCGTCGCCAACGGCGAGGGCGCGCGCCTCGCGGCCGCCGTGTCCCTCGTGCTCGCCTCGGCGAAGGTGCGCGACCACGTTGCCGACGGGGACGGCCTGTTGGCCCGCGCCCCCATCGCCGCCGCCGCCCGCAAGGTGGCCCGCGGCTGGGACCGGGCGGGCGCCCGCACCGGTGCCTCGCTCGGCTTCGACACGGCCGTCCTCGTCGATGCCGTGGACCGCCAGGCGGGCATCGAGACGCTGGCCGGCCTGGGCACCCCCGTACTCGTGGTGACCGAGCCGACGGAGACCGCGACGGCCGCCGCCTTCGCCCACACCGCGCAGCTGGCCGGCAAGCCGGGCAACGCCGCGCCGCTCGCGGAGGCCGGCCGGTACTTCGGGCGGCTCGCGCACCTGCTGGACGCCGTGGAGGACCGGGACGCGGACGCCGCGGCGGGCGCCTGGAACCCCCTCGCCGCCACCGGGACCTCCCTCGCCGAGGCCCGGCGGCTGTGCGACGACGCCCTGCACGGCATCCGGCTCGCGCTGCGCGAGGTCGAGTTCGCCGACGCCGGGCTCGCCCACCGGCTGCTGGTGCACGAGCTGCGGACCTCGGTGGACCGGGCCTTCGGCACCTCCTCCTGCGGCCACGCCCACACCGGCACGAACGCCACCGCCCAGGGCGGCGGCTACGGCGCACCGCCGCAGGGCCCCGGCTACGGCCCCGGCCCGGGGGTCCCGTACGGCGGCTCCCCCTACGCGGGCGGCCCGTATGCGGGCGGCCAGCAGGGCGGCCCGTACGGAGGCGGCCAGCAGGGCGGCCCCTACGGCGGCAACCCGTACGGCGGCAACCCCTACGACGGCGGCGCGGGCGGCCCCGGCGGCCCGGGCATGCCGCCCCCGACCGGCGGCGGTGGCGGCATGCCGCCGCAGAAGCCCCGCCGCGGGCTGCTGGCCGGCTGCGCGGTGGCCATTGGGCTGTTCTGCACCTGCCAGCTCTGCTGCTCGGAGCACGAGGGGCCGTGGTCGCGCAAGAAGCGGGACGCCTGGTGCGACGCGTGCGAGTGCTGCGAGAGCTGCGAGTGCTGCGGGAACTGCTGCGACGGCTGCGACTGCTGTGACTGCGGCGGCTGCGACTGCGGCTGCAGCTGACGCCCGCGGCTGCAGCTGACCCCCGCGGCGGCGCGGTCGACGCGGACTGCCCCCTGAGCCCTCGTCAGGCATCCACAGGTCCGGACGGCGTACACCACGGTTCCCGTCCGGGCCGGTGTGGAAGGGTTGAGCGGGATGAACGATGTCGCAGACGATCCCAAGGCCGCCTGGCAGAAATGGCACGAACGCCGGGTGGCGTCCGTGTCCGCCCCTTACGGCCCCCTCGCCCTCACCGGCACCTTCTGGCTCGCAGACCACCCGGAAGGTCGAATTCCGGCCGTTCCCGGCCACTGGCGCCCCACGGGTGACGGGGTGGCGCTCACCGCCTCGGCGGAGGACGGCCTCGGCCTGGACGGCGAGCCCTTCGCGGGCGAGGCGGTCCTGGCCGAGGACGGCGGCGCGCCCGCGCACTCCCGGGTCACCGCCCCCGCCGACGTGCGGATCGCCGTGATCCGCCGGGAGGGCGAGTGGGCGGTACGGGTCTACGACCCCGCCTCCGCGGCCCGGCAGGCCTTCGCCGGCATCGAGGCCACCCCCTACGACCCGGACTTCGTACTGCCGGGCCGCTTCCGTCCGTACGGCGAGCAGCGCACGGCCCGGGTGGAGAACGCCGACGGCCGCACCCGCGGACTGCACCTGGGCGGTGAGCTGAGCTTCGTCCACCGCGGCCGCGAGCACACCCTCCAGGTCGCCGTCGACGCGCGCGACGGCAGCCTGTGGGCCGTCATCGGCGATGCCACCGGCGGGGATTCCAGCTACCGGTTCCGCTTCCTGCGGCCGGGTGTGCCGTCCCCCGAGGACGGCTCGATCACGGTGGACCTCAACCGGGCGCTGCTGCCGCCCTGTGCGTTCGCCGACCACTTCATCTGCCCGTTCCCGCCGCCGGGAAACACCCTGCCCTTCGAGGTGGCGGCGGGCGAGCGGAGGCTGAAAGATGCCCTTGCCCCCCGTATCTGACGCCGGGACACTCCCGTCAGCGCCATTCGGGGGTTTGTCAGGGGCACGACGAAATCTAGTGCGCCCGCCGTACCCCCGGCTGCGCCTCACGGGCTCCGGCGCCCCCCACGTCCGCCGGGCCCCCGATCCCTCCCGGGAGGACGAGAAGTGAGGATCAAGAGCATCACCCGTACCCGGCTGCTCGCGGTGGCCGCCGGCCTGGCAGCCGTCGCCGGGCTCGCCGCGCCCACCGCCGCCAGCGCGGACAGCGGCTTCAGCGCCGCCACCCTCGCAGCGGCGGGCGCCTCCGTCGAACGTGCCGACGTCGCCGGCACGGCCTGGTACACCGACCCCGCCAGCGGCACCCTGGTCGTCGCCGCGGACTCCACCGTCACCGCCGCGGACCTCGCGAAGATCCGCAAGGAGGCCGGCGCCGACGCGGCCGCCCTGCGCATCGAGCGGATCCCCGGCAAGCTGAGCAAACTCATCTCCGGCGGCGACGCGATCTACACCTCGGGCTGGCGCTGCTCGCTCGGCTTCAACGTGCGCAGCGGCACCACGTACTACGTGCTGACCGCCGGCCACTGCACCGACGGCGCAGGAACCTGGTGGACGAACTCCACGCACACCACCACGATCGGCGCGACCGTGGGCTCCAGCTTCCCGAACAACGACTACGGGCTGGTCCGCTACGACAACACCTCCCTCGCCCACCCCGGAACCGTCGGCAGCCAGGACATCACCAGCGCCGCCAACGCGACCGTCGGCATGTCCGTCACCCGGCGCGGCTCCACCACCGGCACCCACAGCGGCTCGGTGACCGGCCTCAACGCCACCGTCAACTACGGCAACGGCGACATCGTCTACGGCATGATCCGCACCAACGTCTGCGCCGAGCCCGGCGACAGCGGCGGTCCGCTCTACTCCGGCACCAAGGCCATCGGCCTGACCTCCGGCGGCAGCGGCAACTGCACCTCCGGCGGCACGACCTTCTTCCAGCCGGTCACCGAGGCCCTGAGCGCCTACGGCGTCAGCGTCTACTGACCGACCGCTCCCCCCGGCCCGCCGCCACCCGGCACAATGACGAGCCCCCGTCCGAACTCCCGGGCGGGAGCTCGGCTTTGACGGAAAGCGAGGCGGGGCATGAGCAGTGGCACCCCCGGCGCGGACGGCGCGGACGGCCCGGACGGCGCGGACGGCCCGGACGGTCCGGGCGGTCCGGACCGCCCCGTGGACGACGCGCAGCGGCGCGTGCGGCGCAACCCCTGGCTGTTCACGGCGCCCCTGGTGCTGCTGGGCGTGCTCGTCGCCGTCCTGGTGTGGGAGGTCGTCCGCGGGAACCTGCCCGAGGAATGGCGCACGCACTGGCCGTGGCGGCTCCAGCTGATGAGCCAGGAGCCGCTGGCCAGCCTGCTGGCCGTCGCGGCCGGTGCCGTCCTCGCCCGGGCGCAGTACGCCCGTACGGTACGGCCCGTACTGGGCTGGCGCTCGGCCTTCGTGCCCGGTGAGCTGGCGGGCTCCGAGCGGAGCTGGCGGGTGGGGATACTCAACGGCGGGCAGCACAACGTGGTGCTGGAGCGCGTCGACTACCGGGTGGTGCCGGCGGGCGGCCCGGACGACGGGCCGGATGGCGGCCGGGACGGCGATCCGGACGGCGCCGGATGGTCGGACCTCGCCGCCGTCGCGGACCGGCTGACCCGGGCGGGGCTGCGGGCGGGGGTGGACATGCGGATCGCCAGCTTCGGCCCGGGATTCCCGCTGGTGGCGACGGGAACGTACGAGACGATAGAGATCGGGGTCTTCTCCAAGCGGTTCACCGACGTGGTCCGCGCGTTCCACGTCCGCATCCGGGTCGAGGACAGCGTGGGAGACACCCACGAGCGGGTCATCGACTGCCTCAAGGGGGTCCGCCAGGCGCTGGCCGCACCCGTCGAGTGGGACATCCCGGCGCAGCGCGGCTCACAGGAGCCAGCGCAGGACGTCTGACAGCGCGTACTGCGCGGCGAAGTGCCCGGCCCCGGGCTGGAGCACGGCCGTGCCGTGCGCGAGGCGTGCCGCCAGCCAGTGGAAGTGGCCCACGGGGGAGAAGGCGTCCTCCGCGCCGTGCCACAGCATGACGGGGCAGGCGATCGCCCCGGGCCGGAACCCCCACGGCCGGCACAGCGCCAGGCAGTCGTCCAGCCAGCCGTCGGCCGAAGTGCGCAGCCCCTCGCGAAGGTTGTCCAGCACCACCTGCCGGACCCGGTCGTCCGCGAGGACCGGCAGGTCGGCCTCCGCGAGATCCGCGCGCAGGTCCGCCAGCAGCCGGCCGGGATCCCGGCGGACCGCCTCGGCCTGCGGGACGAGCCGGCGCTCCAAGGCCGCGGGATCCCGGGCTGCGAGGCCGAAGTGCTCCACGTTGTACGGGGTCATCCCCGCGTACCAGTCCAGCCCGGCCGCATCGCCGGGGGCGAGGCCGACCAGCGACGCGGCAGCGGTGACCCGGTCCGGCAGCAGTGCCGCGCAGGCGAGGGCGTGGGGGCCGCCGCCGGAGCGGCCGACGGTGGCGAAGGCGCCCACGCCGAGGGCGTCGGCGACGGCGGCCGCATCGGCCGCGGCGTCGCAGACCCGGCGGCCGGGTGCGCGGTCGGAGCCGCCGTAGCCCGGCCGGTCGTAGGCGAAGAACCGGAACTGCGGATGCCGCTCGGGGACGTCGCGCAGGGCCGTGCCCAGACGGCTGCCCGGGGTGCCGTGGTGCAACAGGACTGGCAGGCCGTTCGGCGCCCCCCAGTCCTGGGCGAGGAGCCTTCGCCCTCCGCGTGCCGTCACGGTGATGAGCCTCATGCCGCTGCCGTCCTCTCCGCTGCCGTGTGGTGCCGCCCCGTTGTGGTCCTCTTGCCGTTGTGGTCCTCTTCCGGATTCCCGGTCCGGGGCCGAGTGCAACGCGGGTGTGGACGGGGGATGAAAGGCCTGTTTCCGAACTGCTGTGGCGCATTAGGGCTGTTGTGTGCCGGTGTGGTGGCTGGCTAGCGTCGTGGCGCATGCCGGCCGGTGCGCCGTGTCGCCCATCCACCAGGAGTGTCCGTGAAGCCGTCCCGCTCTGCCCTGCTCTCCCTCGGGTCCGCCCTGGCGCTGGCCGCCACGGCCGCCGTCTCGACCGCCCAGGCCGCCGAGGCCCCCGCCGCGGACGGTGCGGCCGTCGTCCGCGAGTGGTACGACACCACCGCCCGCACCGTCGAGGCGGCCGGGGCGCCGACCCAGGTCACCAACAGCCGCACCTGGGCCATCAGCTGGCTCGCCGCCGCCCGCGCCGCCCGGGAGGCGCCCGCCGGCCGGGGCCGGGCCGCCTTCCAGGACGCCGCCGTCGCCTCCGCCGTCCACGACGCCCTGGTCTCCCTCGCGCCGTCCCGCGCGCCCGAGCTCGACGCCGCCCTCGCCGCCACCCTCGGCCGGATCCCCGACAGCGCCGCCGAGGACCGGGGTGTCGCCGCCGGGGCCCGGCAGGCCCGGATCGCCCTCGCCGAGCGGCAGGGCGACGGGCTCGACCCGGCCTCCGTGAACGCCCCCTTCCCCGTGCCGGCCGCCGCCCCCGGCGTCTGGCAGCCCACGCCCGACGGCTACGCCCCGGCGGTCCAGTACGGCAACCGCGTGGCGAAGCCGTTCCTGCTGGACTCCCCGTCCCAGTACCGGCTCGGCCCGCCGCCCGCGCTGGACTCGGCCCGCTACCGGGCGGACCTGGCGGAGGTGCGCGCGTACGGGAAGGCCGACAGCACCGTGCGGACCCCGCGCCAGACCGAGACGGCCACCTTCTGGTACGGCTCCTCGCTGACCCTGTACACCGAGCCGCTGCGGGTCGCCGTGACCCGGTCGCACCGCTCGACCGCCGAGCGGGCGGAGCTGCTCGCGCTGTTCCACGCCGCCCTGGTCGACACGCAGATCGCCACCTCCGACAGCAAGTACGCCTACACGCGCTGGCGCCCCGTCACCGCGATCCGGACCGGCACGCTCGGCACCGATCCGGGCTGGACGCCGCTGCACCAGACCCCGGCCCACCCCGACTACCCGAGCGGCCACGCCACGTACGCCGGGGCCGCCGAGGCGATCCTCGATGCGCTCGTCGGGCCGCGCACCGCGCCGTTCTCCCTCACCAGTGCCACCGCGCCCGGTGTGCGGCGCACGTACACCGGCTGGGACCAGCTGACCCGGGACAACGTCGACGCGCGCGTCTACTCCGGCATCCACAGCCGTTCCGCCGACGAGGCCGGCGTCGTCCTCGGCAAGGCCGTCGCCGCCCACGCCTTGCGCACCGCCCCCCGCCTCTTCACCCCCCACCCGGCCTGACCACCACCCGGCCCGCCGGCCGGCCCGGCCGACCGCCACGGCGGCTCGACCGCCGGCCCGGCCTGACCGCCGGCGTTGACCGGTCCGGTCCGGTCCGCCCGGGCCGCGGGGCCGGCTGCCCTGCCGGGGCTGTTCCCCCACCCCGCCCCTTCCCGAAACCGGGACTCCGCTCCGGCCCCCGCCCGCCTCAAGCGCCGGCGGGGCTCAAGGTCGGGGGCTCCGCCCTTGGCCCCGGTCCGCCTCAATCGCCGGCGGGGCTCAAGGTCGGGGGCTCTGCCCCTGGCCCCGGTCCGCCTCAAGCGCCGGCGGGGCTGCAAGATCGGTGACTCCGCCCCCGGACCCGCGCGCCTCAAACGCCGGCGGGGCTCAAAGATCGGGGCTCCGCCCCGGACCCCGCGCCTCAATCGCCGGCGAGCTGGGATGGCCCGGCGGGGTCGGGATGGGTTCGGCGGGGGTCGAAAGACCCGGGCGCTCGCGCCCGGTGCGCTCAAACGCCGCGCGGGCTGGATTGTGCCGCTGCGCGGCACTCTCCAGCCCCACCGCCACTCCCCGGCTCCGCCGCCACCATCCGGCTCCGTCGGCACCCGCCGGCCCTCGGCGCTCTCGGGCTCCGCCGCCACCCGCCAGCCCGTCGGCGCTGTCCCGCCCCGCGGGCACTCTTCAGCCCTGGCGGCACCGTCCAGCCTCGCCGGCGTTTGAGACGCGGGGGTTCGGGGGCGGAGCCCCCGGTCTTTGAGCCGCGCCGGCGATTGAGGCGGGCCGGGGCCGGGGCGGAGTCCCGGTTTCGGGAAGGGGCGGGGTGGGGGAGGGGCCCCGCAGGGGATCAGTGGGCGGTCGGGGTGTCGGCCAGGAGCCCGATGTCCGCGGCCGGCCGGCCCCGGCGGGAGAGGGCCAAGGACGGCGGAGACGGGCCGCCGGTCACGGACTGCGGCGCACCTTCTCGCCGGGTCCGGGGCGATCATGGACGATCGAACAAACGTTTCGCACGGATATTCGAATTGCCTTATGGTGGAGACGGGGGAGGTGTTCACCAAGGGAAGCAGGAGGCCGCGGGTGCCCGGGTTTACGCATCTGCACACCGTTTCGGGGTTCTCCATGCGCTACGGAGGCTCCCACCCGGAACGGCTGGCGGAGCGTGCCGCCGAGCGCGGCATGGACGCCCTCGCCCTGACCGACCGCGGCACCCTCGCGGGCACGGTGCGGTTCGCTAAGGCGTGCGCGCAGGCCGGGATCCGGCCGCTGTTCGGGGTGGACCTGGCCGTGTCGGCCGCCCCCGTCCCCGTCCCGGCGACCGGCGCCGAGGCGTCCTACCGCCGCCGGACCCCCGTCAAGGGCGGGGCCTTCGTGGACGAGTCCGCGCCCCGCGCCGTCTTCCTCGCCCGCGACGGCGCCACCGGCTGGGCCGAGCTGTGCCGGATGACCACCGCCGCCCACGCCGCCGGCCACGGCGACCAGCCCGTCCTGCCCTGGGAGGCCCTGCACGGCACCGGGGTGTACGTCCTGCTCGGCCCCGACTCCGAGGTGGGCCGGGCCCTGGCCGCCGGTCGGCCCGACCGCGCCGCGCGGCTGCTCGCGCCCTGGCGGGAGATCCACGGGGACTCCCTGCGCCTGGAGGCCGTCCACCACGGCCGCACCGGCACCGGCCCCGGCTCGCTGCGGCTGGCCGCCCGTACCGTCGGCTTCGCCGCCGAGCAGGGCGTCCGGGCCGTGCTCACCAACGCCGTCCGCTACGCCGACCCCGGCCAGGGCCCGGTCGCCGACGTCCTCGACGCCGCCCGCCGCCTCGTCCCCGTCGACCCGCGCGGCCCCCTCGACAGCGGCGAGCGCTGGCTCAAGCCCCCGGCCGCCATGGCCGAGGCCGCCGACCGGATCGCCCGCGCCGCCGGCCTCGGCCCGGGCGACGCGCGCCGACTGCTCGAGGAGACCCGGCGCACCGCCGAGGCCTGCACGGTCGACCCCGAGGACGACCTCGGCATCGGCTCGGTGCACTTCCCCGAGGCGCACCTCGTCGGCGCGGCCCACCGCACCGCCCAGCGGGTCCTGGCCTCCCGGGCCGCCGCGGGCATGGTGCTGCGCGGCTACGCCGGCGACCCCGCGTACTGGGAGCGGATGCACCACGAGCTCGACATCATCGCCTACCACGGCTTCGCCTCGTACTTCCTGACGGTGGCCCAGGTCGTGGACGACGTACGCGAGATGGGCATCCGGGTGGCCGCCCGCGGCTCCGGCGCCGGCTCCCTCGTCAACCACCTCCTCGGCATCGCCCACGCCGACCCCGTCGAGCAGGGCCTGCTGATGGAGCGCTTCCTGTCCAAGCGGCGCCACGTCCTGCCCGACATCGACATCGACGTGGAGTCCGCCCGCCGGCTGGAGGTCTACCGGCGGATCATCGACCGCTTCGGCACCGAGCGCGTCGCCACCGTCTCCATGCCCGAGACCTACCGGGTCCGGCACGCCGTCCGCGACGTCGGCGCCGCCCTGTCCATGGACCCGGCCACCGTCGACCGGCTCGCCAAGGCCTTCCCGCACATCCGCGCCCGCGACGCCCGCGCGGCCCTCGCCGAACTGCCCGAACTGCGCGGCGTACGGGACGAGGAGCACGGCCGGCTGTGGGAGCTCGTCGAGGCGCTGGACGCGCTGCCGCGCGGGATCGCCATGCACCCGTGCGGGGTGCTGCTCTCCGACGCCTCCCTGCTCGCCCGCACCCCCGTGGTGCCCACCAGCGGCGAGGGCTTCCCCATGTCCCAGTTCGACAAGGACGACGTGGAGGAGCTCGGCCTGCTCAAACTCGACGTGCTGGGCGTACGGATGCAGTCCGCGATGGCGCACGCCGTCGCGGAGATCCGGCGCACCACGGGGCGGGAGCTCGACCTGGACGACCCGGCGCAGGTGCCGCCGGGCGACCGGGCCACGTACGAGCTCATCCGCTCGGCCGAGACCCTGGGCTGCTTCCAGATCGAGTCCCCGGGCCAGCGCGACCTGGTGGGGCGGCTGCAGCCCTCCACCTTCCACGACCTGGTCGTCGACATCTCGCTGTTCCGGCCGGGGCCGGTGGCCGCCGACATGGTGCGGCCGTTCATCGAGGCCCGGCACGGGCGGGCCCCGGTCCGCTTCCCGCACCCGGACCTGCAGCGGGCGCTGGCCGAGACGTACGGGGTGGTGGTCTTCCACGAGCAGGTCATCGAGATCGTGCACGTCATGACCGGCTGCGGGCGGGACGAGGCGGACCGGGTGCGGCGCGGGCTGTCCGACCCGGAGTCGCAGCCCCGCATCAAGGTGTGGTTCGCGGCGAAGGCCGGCGAGCGCGGCTACCCGGCCGAGGTCATCGCCCGGACCTGGGAGATCGTCGAGGCCTTCGGCAGCTACGGCTTCTGCAAGGCGCACGCGGTGGCCTTCGCCGTGCCCACGTACCAGTCGGCGTGGCTCAAGGCGCACCACCCGGCCGCCTTCTATGCCGGACTGCTCACCCACGACCCGGGGATGTACCCCAAGCGGCTGCTGCTCGCGGACGCGCGGCGGCGGGGCGTGCCGGTGCTGCCGCTGGACGTGAACCGGTCCGCGGCCGCCCATCGTGTCGAACTGGTGTCCGAGGATCCTGAGGTGTGGGGGCTCAGGCTGGCCCTGGGCGACGTCCACGGCATCAGCGAGGCGGAGGCGACGCGGATCGAGGGCGGCCAGCCGTACGGATCGCTGCGCGACTTCTGGGAGCGGGCGCACCCCGGCCACCCCGTCGCCCAGCGGCTCGCCCAGGTCGGGGCGCTGGACGCGTTCGGCGCCAACCGGCGCGACCTGCTGCTGCACCTGTCCGAACTGCACGGGGCCCAGCGCGCGGCCGGGGCCGGGTCCCGCGGCGGCGGGCTGCGCGGCGGCGGGCTCCGCAGTGCACAACTCCCGCTGGAGGGCGGGCGGTCGACGGCCTCGATCGGCCTGCCCGACCTGAACGACGCGGAGCGGCTCAGCGCGGAGCTGGGCGTCCTCGGCATGGACGCCTCGCGGCACCTGATGGGCGACCACCACGCCTTCCTGGCGGAGCTGGGCGTGGTCCCGGCCGGCCGGCTGCGCGAGGTCGAGCACGGCCGGACGGTCCTGGTCGCGGGAGCCAAGGCGGCCACCCAGACCCCGCCCGTCCGGTCCGGGCGGCGGGTCATCTTCACCACCCTGGACGACGGGACCGGCCTGGTCGACCTGGCCTTCTTCGACGACAGCCACGAGGCGTGCGCCCACACCGTCTTCCACTCGTTCCTGCTGCTGGTCCGGGGCGTCGTACAGCGGCGCGGGCCGCAGAGCCTGAGCGTGGTCGGCGCGGCGGCCTGGAACCTCGCGGAGCTGGTGGAGCTGCGGGCCGCGGGCGGCCTGGACGCGGTTGCCGCCCGGCTGGCCGAGCCGTCTGATTCCGGGCCGGCCCCTGCCGATTCCGGCTCCGGCCGCCGCATCCACCTGTCCACCGGGTACGAGATGAACCCGTGGGCCGACCTCCAGCCGGCGGGCGACGGCCCGGCCACCGGCCGCAAGCTGTGGCATTCCAGTCCGGGGAGCGCGGGATGAACGCGGAATCCGCCGCGCGGGGCCGATTCCCCACCCCGCCCCTTCCCGAAACCGGGCTCCGCCCGGACCTGTTCCGGGCGCTTCGCGCCCGGTGCGCTCAAACGCCGCGCAGGCTGGATGTTCCAGCCCCGCCGGCGTTTGAGGCGAACGGGGTCCGGGGCGGAGCCCCGCCCGCGGCGGAGCCGCTCATCGGTACTGCGGGAAGGGGCCGGGTGGGGAACCGCTCCCCGCAGGGGGAGGGCGGCGGCGCCACCGTGCTGTGCATCCGCATGCGCCGGCTGGACGGACAGCCGCTCGGAGCCCAGACGTACGCCGGCCTGCTGGAACTGCTCGGCGAGCTCACGCCCACCGTGCAGCCGGCACCGCCCGACACCGCACTCGCCGACCTCCGCGGCGCGCTGCGCTACTTCGACCGCAGCGCGCCCGAACTGGCGGCCCTGATCCGGGTCCGGGCCCTGGCCCGGTACGGGGTGGACTGCGCGATCGGCGCCGCCGGCAATCCGATGCTGGCCCGGATGGCGGCCGGCGCGGCCGGCTACGGGCAGACCGTGACGGTCGGCCAGGACCGCGCCGCCGTAAGCGGGTTCCTGGCCCGCAAGCCCGTCGCCGCCCTCGACGGCGTCGGCCCCAAGGCGGCCCGCACCCTGTGCTCGTACGGCCTCGACTCGGTCGGCCGGGTCGCCGCCGCCCCGCCCGCCGTGCTGCGCCGCATCCTCGGCCCCCGGGTCGGCCGCGAGGTGCACGAGCGCGCCCTCGGCATCGACCGGACCCCGGTCCGGCCCGGCGCGGCCGCCCGCTCGCTGGCCGCCGAACGGCCCTTCGCCCGCGACGAGCTGGACCCCGTACGACACCGCCGTGCCCTGCTCTCGCTGACCGAGGAGCTGGGCGCGCGGCTCCGTACACGGAACCAGGTCTGCCGGGCCGTCTCCCTGACCGTCCGCTGCGCCGACCGCACCACCCTCACCCGGACCAGGACCCTGGCCGAACCCACCGCGCACTCCGCCGCCCTGACCGACGCGGCCTACTCCCTCTACGCGGGGCTCGGCCTCCAGCGGGCCCGGGTGCGGGCGCTGTCGCTGCGCGTCGAGGGGCTGACCCCGGCCGAACGGGCCGCCCACCAGCTGAGTTTCGACCCGCAGGACGAGAAGGCCCGGCGTCTGGAGGCCGTCACGGACCGGGTCCGGGCGCGCTTCGGGCCGCACGCCATCGGCCGCGGCACGCTCGCGGCGTAGCGGGGCCCGCAGGGGGCCCGCCGGGGGCGCGGCGGTGTCATAGCGGAGGCCTGCCGGTGGCGCAGTCGACACGTGACTTTTTTACCGACGCGTAACTTCCCTGTTTTGCTACTCGCCCGTAATTTGGCGGATGCAGCACCCCCTTGTGATCCGGATCACGGGATGAACCCCCACGTCCTTTCCCCTTGAGCCGCAAGGAGATCACTCGATGCTGCCCTGGCGACGCCTGCTCCGCCCGCTGGCCGTCCTCGTCCTCACCGCCGCCGCGCTCGCCGCCCCCACCGGCGCCGCACAGGCCGCTTCCGCACCGAGCAGCGGCTGGAACAACTGGTCCTGCAAGCCGTCGGCCGCCCATCCCCGCCCGGTCGTCCTCGTCCACGGCACCTTCGGCAACTCCGTCGACAACTGGCTCGGCTTCGCCCCGTACCTCGTCCACCGCGGGTACTGCGTCTACTCCCTCGACTACGGGCAGCTGCCCGGCGTCCCCTTCTTCAACGGGCTCGGCCCGATCGACAAGTCCGCCGGCCAGCTCGACGCCTTCGTCGACCGGGTGCTGGCCTCCACCGGGGCCCCCGAGGTCGACATCGTCGGCCACTCCCAGGGCGGCATGATGCCGAACTACTACATCAAGTTCCTGGGCGGCGCCGCCAAGGTCAACGCGCTGGTCGGACTGGCCCCCGACAACCACGGGACCACCCTGTCCGGGCTGACCCAGCTGCTGCCGTACTTCCCCGGCGCCGCGGACCTGGTCAGCTCCGCGACGCCGGGGCTGGCCGACCAGATCGCCGGATCGCCCTTCGTCACGAAGCTGAACGCGGGCGGCGACACCGTGCCCGGCGTGCAGTACACGGTGATCGCGACGAAGTACGACGAGGTGGTCACGCCGTACCGCAGCGCGTTCCTCCAGGGCACCGGGAGCAACGTGCGCAACGTCGTCCTGCAGGACCTCTGCCCGCTGGACCTCTCCGAGCACGTCGCCATCGGGCTCACCGACCGGATCGCCTGGCACGAGGCGCTCAACGCCCTGGACCCCGCGCACGCCGAACGGACCACCTGCGCCTCGGTCTTCGAGTGACGATGCGCTGAGGATGCGCTGGCGGTGCGCTTGGGGCCGCCTCCGCTAAAAGCCGTCGCGCCGGCCCGACGTCGCCCGGCGGCGGGCCACGGCGAACAGCACGGCCGCCCCCACGGCCAGCACGCCCGCCCCGGCGATCGCGATCGCCGGGGTCGCGCTGCTGCCGCCGGTCTGCGCGAGGCCGGTGCCGGTGTCGCTGCTGCCGTCGCTGCTCGCGGTACCGCTGCCCGCTGCCGCCAGGGGCCGCACGACCGGGGCTTCGGCGGTGGAGCCGTTGGTCTTCGGGTCGTTGTCCCCGTGCCCGTTGTGCTCGACGGTGGACTTGCCCTCGCCGTCGGCGATCTGCTGGTCCGTCGGAGCCTTGGGCGCCTCGGAGGGCCGGGACGAGGACTTGGCACTCGGCTTGCCGCCGCCGGGCGTGGAGTCGCCCGAGTGGCCCGTGGTTCCGTCCTTCCCGAACACCACGTCGGAGCAGGTGTAGAACGCCTCCGGGCTGTCCGAGCGCTGCCAGATGCTGTAGATGAGGTGCCGCCCGGACTTGGCGGGCACCGTCCCCGAGAACACGTAGTCCCCGTTCTGCATGCCCGGGTCGGTGGCCTTCGCGAACGGAGCCGGCTCCAGGTCGGACCACTTCAGCGGCTTCGACGGGTCGTAGCCGTCCTTGGTGATGTACAGCTCGAAGGTGCCCTTGTGCGGGGCCGTGCCCTTGTACCGGAAGGTGTGGGCGCCGGAGGTCATCGGGCTGGCCGGCCAGTCCGCGCGGGCCAGGTCCAGCCCCCGGTACTTGTCGTTGCCGGCGGAGCAGAGCTGGCCGTTCGGGATCAGCGAGCGGTGGCTGCCCGCCGCGTTGGCGATGTTCACGGCGTTCCAGTCGTAGAACGGCTGGGTGCCGCCGGCCGCGACCGCGGCCTTGCACGCCGCCGACTCGGGGGACTCGGGCCCCTCCGCGTAGCAGGCCGCCACCCGGCTGACCGGATCCGTCATGGAGCCGTGCGCGGCCGCTGGTCCTGCGGCGTACGCGGCCACCGCGAGCGGGGCCAGGCCGGCGGCGGCGATACGGGTCACGGTACGGCTGCGGTGTGCGGGCATGGGTGGCTCCTCGGGACAGGGCAGCTTGGCGAATGCGCCGGACGGGGTGGCGCGGCGCCGCCCCCCGTGGGCTCGGCGCCGCTCCCGGCCCCGCCAAGCTAGCCGCCCCGCACCGGCATTCCCCCCGCTTCCGGCCCCTCCCGAAGATCCTTAGGCTCCGCTTAAGCCAGCCATAGGAAGCCCCTCAGGTAACCACCCCGGGACACCAAACCAAGCCCTGAGCCAGCGGGCGATCCCGGGACCGGCCCTGAGGGCCTGCCCCGCACCCGCGGGGATGACCGCCGGTGGTGTCAGGCGAGGAGGGACGTCAGGCCTGCGGCTGAGTGGGCCTGGTGGGCCAGGGTGTCGAGGGCGCGGGTCGCCTCGGCGGCGGCCTCGGGGTCGCGTTCGGCGAGGCCGCTGGCCTCGAACTCGTCCTCGTCCAGGCGCAGTACCTGCGACCCGTCCGCCGAGACCCACAGGTCCAGGTCGAGGTCCTCGACGAGGATCTCGCCGTCCCGTACCACCGCGGGGCGTGTGACGTCGCAGTACCAGCCCTTCAGGACGCCCTCGCCCGTCCGGACCTCCTTGACCGCGTACCACCGCGACCGCCAGAAGTGCTCGGTGAACACGTCGCCCGGCTCGAAGCGCACGAACCCGAAGTCCCGTACCCCGTCGGCCGCCCACGGCGCGCGTACCGTGATCCGGTCGCCCGTGTCGGCGACCACCGCCGCCGGGTAGCGGATCTTGGTGCGGCCGGCCTTGGACAGGGCCACCGTCACCTCCGGCGCCGAGGCCGGCGCGTCCAGCCGCTTCGTGTGGCGGACCTCCGTCGCGCAGACCTCGTACCCGAACCACTTGTTGATGGCGAGCATCGGCCCGTTCCCGGCGTCGTTCCCGGTGAACGCCTCCCGATACCCGGCCGCACGCGCCCGGTGCAGGGAGTCCGTCTTGGCCAGCTTGGCCAGCCCCCGGCCCCGGAACTCCCGCAGGGTGCCCGTCATCGCCGAGCCGTAGCGGGCCGCGCCGTCGGTCCGGGCGGCCGCGAAGGCGGCCACGACCCCGTCGACCAGGACGACCGAGGTCAGCTCGTGGTCGAGCTCCGGGTCCTGCCAGACGGTGCGGATCCAGTCCTCGTAGTCGTCCAGCTGCACCGGCACGTCCCCCGGCTCGTCCGCGGAGGCCGCCGCGTCGGCCTCGAACAGCGGGCGCGGGTCCTGCGCGAACGCCGAGCCGGGCCGCAGCTCCACGCCCGCCGGGAGCGGGTCCGGGTACGGCGGCAGCGTCCCGCCGGCCAGGTCCAGCCGCTGGAAGTGCGCCGAGCGGCTCGCCCGGTAGCCGCGCCGCTCCGCGAAGGCGCGCGAGGCCGCCTCGTCCGGCACCCAGGCGTGGACGTCCACCGCGCCCGCCGCGAGCAGGTGCTCCTCGGCCGCGCGCACCAGCGCACTGCCCGCGCCGCGGCCACGGTGTCCGGGGTGGACGTAGGCGTTGACGAACGCCTGTCCGGGCTCGACGCTGTCGTACGCGATGCCGGCCTGGGCGGTGCCGATCACGGCCCCGTCGCCGTCCTCGGCGACCAGGAGGCGGTACTTCTTCGCGGCAGGGGCGCCGGCCAGTTCGAAGGCCACCCCGGCGGCGGTGCTGATCATGAAGGGCAGCGCCGCCCGGCGCACCCGGGCGACGGCCTCCGCGTCCGAGGGGTCGCCGGGGCGGAGGTCACGGATGGATACGGTCATGGGGTCGACGGTAGGCGCCGGGGTGGGGGCCGTGCCTGCGAATTTCCGCCTGGATGGGGGAGAATCAGCCCGTGACCTCGACGAACCTGAAGATCCGGATCGACGGCTCGGCCGGCGCGGCCGCCCCGTACGAGCAGCTGCGCGCGCAGATCTCCGAGGCGGCGAGGGCGGGCCGGCTGCCGGTGGGCTTCAGGCTGCCGACGGTACGCGGCTTCGCCGAGGAGCTCGGACTCGCCGCGAACACGGTGGCGAAGGCGTACCGGGCGCTGGAGGCGGACGGGGTGATCGAGACGCGGGGCCGGGGCGGCACGTTCATCGCGGCCGCCGCCGACTCCGCCGCCCGGGAGGCCGCGGCCGCCGCGCAGGCCTTCGCGGAGCGGGCGGAGCGGCTGGGGCTGACCTTCGACGAGGCCACGGCGGCCGTAATGGATGCGCTGCGGGCCCGGTTCGGCCTGTAGGGCCGCGGCTGGCGCTGAGCTGCGGCCAGGGCTACGGCTACGGCTGGGGGCGCACCGGCCGCAGGCGTGCGCTGAGGTGGTGGTGCATGGGCTGCCCCACCGCCGCCATGTCCTGCTCGACCGTCAGTTCCCCGTCCACCACGGCGTACCGGCGCCGCATGCCGGTGACCTCCTTGGCCTTGGGGGTGCACGCCACCGTGTCCGTGGCGAGCTCGATCCGCGTGCCGGCCACCACGCTGCCGAGGTAGGTCTCGACGATGCCCGTCGGGTGGGCGAGGACCACCTCCAGGGAGGCGTCGGGCAGGACCCGCCACCACCCGCTCTCCCGGCCTGACGGGCGCAGGGCCGCCCCGGCGTCGTCGACCAGCCAGGCGCGGGACTCGTAGCGCAGGAACGGCCTGCCGTCGTGGCTGAAAGTGATCTCCTGGCGGTAGCGGAAGCCGTGCTCGAGCGTGGGGTACTCGCCGAGGCCGGTGCCGTGCCAGCGGCCCAGGAGGTGCAGGACCGGCTTCAGCTGGGGGTGCGGCTCGGGGCCCTCGCCGAGGAGCTCGCTGTCGGGGTACGGGTTCTCCTGCGGCGCGTCGGACACGGTTCGGCCTTCCTGATTCGGTGGGCGGGGACTGGGCCCCCGCCCATTCTCGCGGCCCCCGGCTGCCCCGCCCGAGCCGCCCCGCCTCCGGCGCGCCGCCCAGCCTCCGCGCCGGCCTTCGCCGCGGCGTGCCGCCCAGCCTCCCCGCCCGCCTTCGCCGCGGCGTGCCGCCCGGCTTCCACCCCGCCTTCGGCGTGCCGCCTACCCTGCGGTCCGCGTCCGGCTGCGCCGCCCACCTTCGGTTTCGAAGCGGGGGTGGGCCATTTCAGCCTCGCCGGCGTTTGAGGCGCGGGGTTTGGGGCGGCGCCCCAAGGAACCCGGCTCCGCCGGGCACCGGGCTCCGCCCGGACCCACCCCCCCACATCGGCCGGGGGGCCCCCCCACCACCCCCGGG
>NZ_JBEZVK010000076.1:0-26696 GCF_040636955.1 Streptomyces sp. NPDC032472 | reverse complement strand
CTCGAGTATGACGATCATCCCGATGCCCGAGGGGGGCCCTGCCAGGGCCCCTCCCGGGCGGGTGTCCCGGAACCGGGGCCTCCTGCGCAGACTGGCTCTCGACGGCGCCGTAACCGGGCGCCGGGGATCGTCGTACGACGTCAGGCGAAAGGAAGCGGGGAAATGGCGAACGTGGCGGTGGTGGGGCTCGGCATCATGGGGCGGGGCATGGCCGAGAACCTCCTGAAGCAGGGTCACACCGTGACCGTCTGGAACCGCAACCCGGACAAGGCCCTCGGTATCGCCCAGGCGGGAGCCACCGTGGCGGCCACCCCCGCCGAGGCCGCAGCCCGCGCCGACGTCGTCTTCGAGGTGACCGCCGACGAGGGCTCCTCACGTGCGGTGTGGCAGGAGCCCGACGGCATCCTGGAGGGCGCCGGCCCGGACGCCGTGCTCATCACTTCCGCCACCCTGCCCGTGGACTGGGTCGAGGAGTTGGCCGCGCTGTGTGCCCGGCAGGGCGCGGCCTTCTACGACATACCGCTCACCGGTGGTGCGGCCGGGGCCCGCACCGGGAACCTGGTGCTCCTCGCGGGAGGCG
Source organism: Streptomyces sp. NPDC032472 (assembly GCF_040636955.1). NCBI lineage: Bacteria > Bacillati > Actinomycetota > Actinomycetes > Kitasatosporales > Streptomycetaceae > Streptomyces > Streptomyces sp. NPDC032472. Next base: position 26,116 of record NZ_JBEZVK010000076.1, on the reverse strand, counting down.
ACGCGAGCGGCCTGCCGGCGCTGCAGCCCGTGTTCGACGCGATCGCCCGGGAGGTACGGCACTTCGGCCCGGCCGGCGCGGGAACTCGCTTCAAGCTGATCCTCAACGCCCTCCAGGTCCTCCACCTGGCCGGCTTCGGGGAGGCGCTCCGCATGGCCGAGGCGGCGGGCCTGGACCCGCACCAGGTCGGCGAGGCCCTGCTCGACCGCCCCGGGGGCGTCGCCACCCGGCTCGCCTGGGACAGCTACCTGACCCCGCCCGAGCCGCTGAACTTCTCCGCCGCATGGGCCCACAAGGACCTCACCTACGCGGCCCGCCTGGCCGACGAGGCCGGCCAGAGCCACCACCCCCTCCTCGACGGCGTCCTCTCGCTCTTCTCCGCCGCACTCGCCGAGGGACGCGGCGAGGAGGATTGGAGCACGGTCAACCCCACCTCCCCCCGGTAACGGCGGGCCCCGGGCCGCTTGCTGCTTTCGGGTGGGCCTTTCGGCCGGTGGCGTGGCCGAACGGGCCGGGCGCCGCGCCGTCGCCTAGAAGGACAGACAACACCAGGCGGCGACGGCCGGCGGCAGAGGCGGTGGTGGGCATGGGACGCGAGCACGAGCGCAGCGGTTCGCCGGGACAATCGCACGGAGGGACGGATTCCGCCCCGGACGGACCCGAGCGCAGACGGGTCTTCGGGATGGCCGCGGCCTGCCTCGCCGGGCCCTGGCTCCCCGGCGCCGGGCCGGCATCGGCGGCGGAGGTGACGCGCGGCGGCCCGAACCGGGCGGCGGAGGCCGCGCCGAGGCCGGGCGGCCGCGGTCTGGACGTGGCCGCGGAGAACACCAAACCCGGGCACGCCGATTGGCGCATCACCCGCCCCGGTTCCGCCGGAGCGGTCGAGGGGTACGCGAGCCGGGTCAGCGTCCTGCCCGGGCAGCCGCTCGCTCTGCACGTGTCGACCACCGCCGACGCCTACACCGTCTCGGCCTACCGGATGGGCTGGTACGCAGGGGCACGGGCCCGGCTCGTGTGGCGCTCCGGCCCGCTGCCCGGGGCGCGCCAGCCGACCGCCCGAGTCGATCCGGCCACGCGCATGGTGACCACCGACTGGCGGCCGTCGGTGCAGCTGGACACCACGGGCTGGCCCGAGGGCTGCTACCTGCTGCGCCTGGACACCGCCGACGGCCGGGCCGGGCGGTACGTGCCGGTGACCGTCCGGTCCTGCTCCACCGCGGGCCGCCTCGTCGTGGTCAACTCGGTCGCCACCTGGCAGGCGTACAACCGCTGGGGCGGCGCGGACCTGTACAAGGGGACGACGGGGAAGAAGGGTTCGCGGTCCCTGGCGGTCTCCTTCGACCGTCCCTACGAGAGCGGCCGGGGGTCGGGGCAGTTCCTGCTCTACGAGGCTCCGCTCCTGGCCCTGGCCGAGCGGATGGCGCTGCCGCTGGCCTACGTGACCGGCGTGGACGTGGCCCGTGACCCCGCTCTGCTGTGCGGGGCGGTGGGCGTGGTGTCCCTGGGGCACGACGAGTACTGGAGCCCGGAGCAGCGGCTGCACGTCACGAGGGCCCGGGACGCCGGGACCAACCTGGCGGTCCTGGGGGCGAACTGCTGCTACCGGCGCATCCGGCTCGAGGCGTCGGCCGTGGGCGCGGAGCGCACGGTGGTGTGCTTCAAGGAGGACTACGCCGACGACCCCGGGTACCGGGCCGGCCTGCCGCCCACCAACGACTTCCGGAGGGCCCCGCTGTCCCGCCCGGAAAGCGAACTGCTCGGGGTGATCTACGACGGCTATCCGGTCGACGCACCGTACGTGGTGTCGGAGCCCGACCACTGGCTGCTGGCCGGGACCGGAGTGCGCCGCGGCCAGTCGTTTCCGCACCTGGTGGGTGTCGAGTACGACCGGGTGAACACGAAACACCCCACACCCCGCCCGATCCAGGTGATCGCCCACTCGCCCGTGGTGTGCAAGAAGCGGCGTACCCATGCCGATTCGGCCTACACGACGATGCCCTCGGGGGCGGGGGTCTTCGCGACGGGCACGATGAGGTGGGTGGAGGCGTTGGACGCCACCGGCCCCGGAGGCAAGGGCAACCACGGCCTGGACGCCAGGGCGGGGGCCTTCACCAGGACGGTCACCGAGAACCTCCTGCGTGCCTTCGCGCAGGGGCCGGCAGGCCTGGCGCGGCCTGCCGAGGACAACCTGACGGCCTATTACCCGGGGACCGCGGCGCCGACCGGCGGCGTGTGACCGGCACTTCCGCCCTCCCATCCCCTAATGTCGGCAATCCACCCAGCTGACCCGTTTTGGGAGTGTCTCGTGCGACGGCTGACCCTCACGCTCGCCCTGGTGTCCACCCTCGCGCTCGGCTCGTGGCCCGCGGCCGGCGCGGTGTCGGCCGACGACCCGGCACCGTCGGCCGGTGCACGCCACGGCACGAACTGGCTCGTCGTCGGGATCGACAGCCGCGAAGGACTCTCCACCGCGGAGAAGAACCGGCTCAACGTCGGAGGGAAAGGCTGCAATTGCACCGACGTGATGATGCTCGTGCACCTGTCGCAGGACGAGCGCCGCGCCAGCATCGTCTCCCTTCCCCGTGACTCCTACGTGGCCTACGCCAACACGGAACCCGTCCGCAAAGGCAAGATCAACGGCGCCTACGCCCTCGGACGCGGACCCCTGACCGTGGCCACCGTCGAAAAGGCCACCGGGCTGCACATCGACCACTACCTCGAAACCGGATTCACCGGCTTCGAGCAGGCGATCAACGGGCTCGGCGGCGCCGTCGTGTGCACCGACAAGCCGCTCAAGGACGAAAACTCCGGCCTCGACATCACCGCGGGCGTCCACCACACCGACGGCCGCGGCACGCTCCAGTACGTCCGCGCCAGGCACATCAACCGACCGGGAGACCTCGGCCGGGTGCGGCGGCAGCAGCGCATGGTCTCCGACCTGCTGGCAAAGCTCCGTGCCGACCGTGCCCTCGCCGGTCCGGCCACCGCTTTCAACACGGCCCGCAAGCTGCTGAAATCCGTCCGCACGGACGATCGCACCGGCATCTGGGACGTGGCGCGCATCGGATGGGTCCTGGGCCGCATGGACCCCTCCCGGACCGAGTTCGCGACGGTCCCCATCAAGGAGTTCGACTACCGGGTCCCCGGTGTCGGCTCCACCCTGATCTGGCACGAGCCCCGCTCCCGGGCACTGTGGGCCGCGCTCGCCGCGGACCGGCCCTTCACGGGCGACACCCAGGTCCAGCCCCGCCCGGCCAACCTCGTTCCCACCAACCCCGCCGGCGTCAAGGTTCGCGTCGACGACGCCTCGTTGGCCGCGGCCCTGCGCGAGGCGCACTTCGTCGTCACGGACACCTCCTCCGCGGCACCTGCCGTACGCCACTCCGGACCGCCCGTCATCCGCTACGCCCCCGGACGGGGGGACGACGCGGCCACGCTGGCCATGGCTCTGCCGGGCGCGCGGAAAGAGGTGGTCGCACAGCATGACGGGGTCTTCGACGTCCTCGTCGGCACGGCCGCGGTCAGCGTCCAGAAGGTCACCTACGACCGCAACGTCGCCGAGGGCGCTCCGGTGACCGGTGACCACCTCGGGTGCGCCGGCGAAGGCCACAGCCCGGCTCTCACCGGAGCACGACGGTGACGCCGTACCGTTCGAGGAGCTGCACGCTCTCCTCGAAGTAGGTGAGTCGCCCTTCCGGATCCTCCACGACCCCTGCCAGCGCCCGGCGCGCGACTTCCGAGTCGTGCCAGACCAGGGTGAAGGGCGGGACCACTCCGAATCCGCCGTGCAGGCAGTCCTTGAAGGAGTTCCACTCCCGGCCGAAGTAGCGACCTGGCCCGAGCAGGGCCTCGGCGACCGCGCAGTGCAAGCCCTGGACGTCCGTGACGAACCGGCCGTCGAGGTGGTGCTCGCCGCCGGTCCGGTCCGGCCCGGGCTCCCGCCCCCGCCAGCCGCGCGTGGTGAGCTCCAGCCATTCGGCCCTGCCGCGCGCATCGTAGGGCGCCCACAGGTTGGGCTCCACCGGCGCGCCCCGGTACCACTGCTCCCAGACCGGCCGGACCGCCGGCAGCGGCCGGTCGTCCCCGCCATCGGTGAGGGTGATGTCCTCGAGACCGCCACCGAGGACCGACGGGCGCGCCCCGGTGACGGCCAGACCCACGGTGCGGGAGGCCATCACCGCACCGTGGCGGTCCAGCACCAGGAGATCGGCCCAGCTCCCGTTCCAGCGGCGCGGCCGCTGCGTCCCCTTCAGCAGGGGTTCCACGGCCTGGCAGCCGATCAACTCCATGGGCAGCGGCGCCGGGTCCGCCCGCGGCCCGAACAGGCCCTCGACCTCGGTGCACCGCCCCATGCTCCTTGCCGCGACCGTCGTCCCCGCGAAGAGCTTGAAGCGCGGGGCTTCGGGAAGCTCGAAGAACGTCTCCTCTTCCCTGACGCCGGCGCCGAGCACGATGTCGTACCGTGCAGGGTCCGCCGGGTGGGGCTGATGGGCCACCACGACCGCGTCGACGAGAGTCCACCACTGCACGGGCTGCTCATCGGCCCACACCTCGACACCCACGTCGCCCAGACCTCGGGACGAGGCGTCAGGATCGGCGAGGACAGCGCTCAGCAGGCCGTCGGGACTGCAACCGCGGAGGGTGAGGACCTCCCGCGGCAGCGGGACCGGGTCAAGGAACAAGCCTTCGACGCCCGCGCACCTGCCCCAGAGCTGTTCGACGCCGTCCTCGTCCTCCTGCACCAGCAGGTACTTCACCGGGAACCCCCGGTCCCACCCGACGTGATCCGCGATCCGCACCCAGCCCCCGAACTCCCGCCCCAACAACGACCGCGCCTACGATACGGACCCGTCGGCCCGAGCAGATGCCAGGGCCCGGCCCTTGACCGGGGCGGTGCTTTCAGCCGCCCGCTCCCTGGCGCGCCCTGAACGCCGCGGCCTTGGTGCGGTTCTGGCAGGCGGTCGAGCAGAACTGCCGTGCGGCATTGCGGGAGGTGTCGACGTACACGCGGTCGCAGCGGTCGGCCCGGCATACGCCCAGCCGCCCCGCGAGGCTGCCGCCCACCGCCAGGGCCAGCCCGGTGGCGCAGGCGGCGCTGTGGCCCGCGGCGAACGAGTCGTCGGCGCCGTGGAAGTGCAGCTGCCACGACGCGCCCCCGTCCCCGTCGCCGTCCCCGCCTGCAGCCCGGTCCAGGCGCGGCCGGGCCCCGCTGTCGCGCAGCAGGCGGTTGACGGTGGTGGCGGCGTGATCCAGCCTGCCGTCCTGCATGGCCTGGAAGACCTCGCGCATGCCCTGTGCCGCGGCGACCAGGTAGGCCGCCTGTGCGCCATCGACGGTGCGCGGAAGCGAGGCCCCGGCGTACGAGACCGCCGCGCCGATCGCCTCGGGCAGTTCCGCTCCGCGCGGCGCCACGTACGGGCGGCCGCGGGCTTCTCCGTCGGTCAACGCGTTCACGAGCGATACGGCGTTGTCCAGCAGCACCGCAACGTGACTGTCGAACATCACTTGACCAGTCACTCCTTCCATGGCTAGCGTTCGTAACTGACATTAGTGGATTCGACAGTCACGCGTGATGTTGAGGGGGAGGCGTGCCGCGGAGCGTATGGCTGCTGGTGGCAGCGCGGGCGATCAACCGCCTCGGCGCCTTCTCGCTGCCCTTTCTGACCATCCTGATCAGCGCGGACTTCGGCGCGAGCGCCACCACGGCGGGCCTGCTCTCGGCCGCCTTCGGCCTCGCGACCATCCCGTCACGGCTGGCCGGGGGCCGCCTCGCGACCGCCCTCGGCCGCCGCCGCACGATCGTGCTCGGCCTCACCGGATGCGCCGTCGCGCAGTTGGGGATCGCCGCCGCCGGATCCCTCACCACGGTGGCGCTCTTCGCGGTCCTGCTCGGCCTGGCCTTCGAGCTGTACGAGCCGCCCAGCCAGGCGCTGATCGCCGACGCGGTCGATCCTGCCCTGCGGGTACGGGCGTACAGCCTGCTCAACGCCGCCCTCGCCGCCGGCGGCGCCGGCGCGGGCCTGATGGCCGCGGCGCTGGGCCGCTGGGACCTGCGCCGGCTGTTCGTCGTCGACGCGCTCACCTGTCTGCTGTGCGCGCTGATGCTGCACATCGCACTGCCTTCCCACCAGGCCGACCGAACCCGCCGGGGCGACCGTCCGGCCGCCCGCCGCGGCGTAGGGGCGGAGCCCGCCCGACCCTGGCGGGACCGCGCGCTGTGGGCCGTGTTCACCACCGGCACCCTCTTCGCGCTCGTCTCCATGCAGATCGTGATGGGGCTGCCCCTGACCCTGGCCCGCCGCGGCCTCCAACCCGCCGACGCGGGGCTGCTGTTCACCACCTCGGCCGTGACCGTCGTCGCGTTCCAGCCGGCACTGCGCCTGCGCCGCCTCGCCTCGCTCTCCGACCCCGCGGCCCTCGCACTCGGCCACGTGCTGCTGGCGATCGGTCTGGCCGGGTACGCGATGGTGTCGGGCCTGCCCGCGTTCGTGGCGGCCACCGCCCTGTGGAGCCTGGGCGAGGCGCTCATCCTGGGCCGGGTCTTCAGCGTGGTGGCGGGCCTGGCGCCATGGGGCGGGGCCGACAGCTACCTCGCCGCGTACGGGACCAGCTGGGGCATCGCCACGGTGGCCGCCCCCGTCACCTCCACCCAGGCGCTCGAACACTTCGGCGTCGGCGCCCTGTGGGCCGGCACCGCAGGCCTCTGCCTCGCCCTCGCGGCGGCGCAACTGCTCGTCGTCGCACCGCTCGTCAGCCCTGCGGCGCGTCGGGGTCGAGCAGACCGTGCTGGTGCGCGAGGTAGCCCAGCTGGAAGCGGCTCGTCGCCCCGACCTGCCGCATGACGGCCGAGACGTGGCGCTGGCAGGTGCGCACCGAGATGCCCAGGGCGCGGGCCGTGGCCCGGTCGTCGTACCCGTCGATCAGGTGCTGGAGGATGGATCGTTTCGTCTGATCGGACACGTCCTGGACGAACGCCTTCTCGCGCGGCTTGCCGATGTGCTCGCCCCTGGCCCAGAGCAGGTCGAACAGCTCGGCGGCGAAGGCCACCAGATCGGGGCTGCGCACGAGCAGGGCTCCGCCGGGCGTGTCCTGGAGCGGGAGGACGAGCAGGGTCCGGTCGAAGAGGAGGCATCTGGTCAGCCCGCCGGAGAGCGTTCTGGCCTCGGCGCCCAGGTCCGTCATCTCCGCCGCGTACCGGGCGGTCGTCGGATCGAAGCGGGCTGAGTGCTGGTAGAGCGTGCGGACGTGGACCCCGCGGGCCAGCAGCCGCCGGGTCCAGTCGCCGACGCGGCGCAGTTCGGCAGACGGCTGGGGACCGCCGGGCCGTGCGCTCAGCACCTCCCGTGTGCACGAGGCGGCCTGCTCGTCGAGTATCCGGTGCAATGCGGCGGCCGACTCGACCCGTTCCAGCGGCGGCCCCTGCAGGACGTGCCGGCGGGCGGCGTGGACGATGGCGAGTTCCGCGAGTTGTCCGCGCATGCGGAGCAGGTCGAGCTGGGCGCCGTGGACCCGTTCCTCCCAGCGCTTGAGCAACTGCTCGGACACCTCGGAGGGGTTGGCGGCTGCGAAGCGATCGGCATCGATCTGCTGGACCAGGCCGGCGGCGAGCAGGGATTCGAGGGCGCGGGCGTGTGCCTCGGGTTCCTCACGGGTGAGGATCCGGCTCACGTCGAGCGGCCCCTGTTCAGCGAACTCCCGGTAGAGATCCATCTCCTCGGGGGTCAGCTCCCTCGGTCGTTCGCGGTCTGTCGGGCGCTGCAGTGCGGCTGTGTCCATGTCGCTGCTTTCTGGTTCGCATCCGTCGCGACCGCGATGCTAGAAGACTTCGCTGCGCCCCGTCCCGGCCAGGAGTACGTATCGGACATGGCCGTACAGGAGGGACAAGCTCCGGCCGGTTGCTCAAATTCCCTGGACGGAGCGGGAATTCGAGCGCGAGCGTGCGGCGGGACATCCGTGGGCCGACCTCCCCGGAGGTTGGCCGGGACCTGCCCCCGAGCCGCCGCGCATCGCCGCAAGGGCCAGCTGTCGGGTTTCCGACAGTCGCCAACATGACGGTCGCCCCCCATGGGCGGACGGCTGCATCTCCCTGATGCTGGGTGCGGCGCGCCCCGATCCCGCCGGGCGCGCCGCATCGTCAGGAGGGCACGTGAACGTGATTTCCCGGTCGCCGACCGGGGCCGAGACCCGGGCCGAGACCGGGGCCGGGGCTGCAGCCGCGGCCGTCCGGTTCAGCTGTCCGCAGGATGGACGACCTCCACCCCCTGCTCCCGCAGCGCCTTGACCGCAGGGGAGTCGGCGGGCGCGTCCGTGACGACGAGGGCGATCTCCTGCATCGGGCAGATCCGGCCGAGTGCCGTACGGCCGAGCTTGTCGGCGGTCGCCACGAGGATCACCCGCTGCGCCGAGGCCACCGCGGCCCGCTTCACCTGTACGTCGTCGAGGTCGTACGCGGTGGCGCCCTGGACCGGGTCGACGCCGCAGCAGCCCAGGACGAACGTGTCGAAGCACAGGTCCTCGAAGGTCCGGAGCGGGGTGTGTCCGTAGAACGACAGCTCCTCGGGGCGCACCTGCCCACCGGGCATGACCAGGTGGATGCCCGGCTGTCCGGACAGGGCGAACGCGGCGTGCAGGGAGAGGGGCGTGACGGTGAACTGCCGGCCGGCCATTGCCCGGGCGACCGCCACGGCGGTGGTGCCGGTGTCCAGGGCCACGGTCTCCCCGTCGGTGAGCAGCTCGACCACGGTGCGCGCCAGCCGCTCCTTGGCCTGGGTGCCGGACATCGCCCGGATCGCATAGGGCGGCTCGACCCCGCCGGGCAGGCTGCTCACCGCGCCGCCCCGCACGCGGCGCAGTGCGCCCTGCGACTCCAGCACCTCCAGGTCCCGGCGGATGGTCATCTCGGACGCCCCGGTGGCCTGGGCCAGCTCGGCCACGGTCGCGCGGTTCTGCTGCATGAGCAGTCCCACGACGAACTTGTGCCTCTCCATCACGTTCATGTGTCTGCTTTTAGCACACACGGGCCTGGAAAGGAGCGCCGGTGAGCGTTTCGAACACGCTGCCTGTTGAAACGAACATCAGAGATGACTAGTCTGCACAGTCCAGTGTGAAACTCAGGCTGCTGTGAACGTGGAACGCGTTCGTTCGGCTACGACCGATGAGGAGAGCCATGTCCGCCACGAGCGAGGCCGACCTGCCGGAAGCAGGAAGTACGGGAAGGCCCCTCCTCACCACCGTCGCGATCACCGCCTCGTGCGTCGCGTTCGTGGTGATCGGCGCCCTCCAGGCGCTCTACGGGCCGGCGATCCCCGCCCTGCGCGAGGAGTACGGCATCAGCCCCGCCGTGGCCGGGCTGAGCCTCAGCGCCCACTTCGTCGGCGCGCTCCTCGGCGTGCTCGTCTACCACGTGCTGCGGGGCCGCCTGAACAACCGGGTACTGCTCGGCGGTTCGTACGTGCTCATGGCCGCAGGGGCGGCGGCCTTCGCCTCCTCGCCGAACTGGACCCTGGCCCTGGCCGGCACGTTCGTCATCGGCTTGGGCTTCGGCGGCATCGACTACGGCCTCAACCAGCTCTTCGCCGTCGGGTTCGGCCGCCGCAGCACCGCCATGCTCAACCTGCTCAACGGGCACTTCGGGATCGGCGCCATCGCCGGCCCCGCCCTCATCGGCTGGCTCGGGGCGGAGTCCTACCCGCAGATCTTCCTCGGCATCGGGGTGATCAGCCTGCTGATCCTGTTCACCCTGGGCGGTGTGGCACCCCGGGAGCCCGAACCGGCCCCGGCCGAGGGCGCAGCGGCCGGCGGCGGCGCCCGGGTCCTGCCGATCATCGCGGTCTTCGTCGGGATCTACGTGCTGCACGTCGCCATCGAGACCGGCGTGGGCGGCTGGGAGCCCACCCACCTCGAAGCCGTCGGGTACGGCGCCGCCACCGCCGCGACGGCGACGTCCGCCTACTGGGCGGCCATGACGGTGGGCCGGTTCGTCGTGGCGCCGCTGAGCCTGCGCTGGTCGGCGCCGTCGATCCTGACCGTCTGCTGCGCGGGCATGGCCGGCTTCCTGCTCCTGGCCACCGTCCCGGCCCTCGCCCCGTACGCCTACTTCGGCGTCGGCCTCATGATCGCGCCGATCTTCCCGACCTGCCTGCCCTGGCTGAACCGGGCCGTGCCGAGCGTGGCCGCGGCCGGCGCGTACGTGATCGCCGCCTCCATGATCGGCGGGGTGGCCTTCCCGCCGCTGCTGGGCGCGGTCATCGACACCATGGACGTGAAGACGGTGCCCCTGGTGCTGTTCGTGCTCGCCGTCGCGTGCGCCGTCCTGAGCCTGTGGCTGCGCAGGAACGCCCCCGACCCCGGCGGCGTGACCGGCCGCGGCGAGGCGGCGCGGACCGATGCGGCCGCCACCCGAGGAACGTGAGGAACACCAACCATGAAAGCCGTTCTCTTCGACATGTTCGGAGTCATCGCCCGCCTCCAGTCGCCCGCGTCCAAGGCCGCACTCCACCGCGCGGCCGGCGGCGACCGCGACCGCTTCTGGCAGGCGTACTGGACGCAGCGCGCCCCGTACGACCGGGGCGACGTGGACGGGCCGGGCTACTGGGCGGCGGTCTTCGCGCAACTGGACCAGCCGCTGGACGAGCGCCGGACCGCCGACCTGATCGCCGCCGACCTCGCGAGCTGGAGCGAGGTCGACGAGGAGGCCGTGGCTCTGCTCGGCACCCTCGCCGACCGGGGTGTCACCCTCGGCCTCCTCTCCAACATCCCCGAGGAGCTGGCCGTACGGTACGAGGCCACCCAGCCGTGGCTGCACCGGTTCGCGGTCCGCGGCCTGTCCTGCCGGATCGGCAGCGCCAAGCCCGAACCGGCCGCGTACTGGTGGTGCATCCGGGAACTCGGGCTGCCGGCCGAGGACATCCTGTTCGTCGACGACCGGCCCGACAACGTCCACGCGGCCCGCGAACTGGGCCTCCTCGGGCTGGTGTTCACCACGGTCGAGGCGCTGCGCGACGTACTGGAGGAGGCCCCGGCATGACGGCAACGCCGCAGCTCTGTCCACTTCCGGCCGGAAATCCGGCCGAAGGAAAGATCAACATCTTGACGTTCTCAACCGACCCGCGCGAGAGGGCCCGATGGAAACCAAGGACGTTACCGACCACATCTATTACCCTGTCAGTGACTACAAAATGGCGCGCGGTGAAGGCGTCTACCTTTACGACGAAGACGGCAACAGCTACCTCGACTGCGCATCGGCGACCTTCAACCTGAGCCTGGGCTATTCCCACCCGGCCGTCATCGCCGCCATGAAGGACCAGCTCGACCAGGTGGTCCACATCACCTCCTCCTACCGGAGCGACCCGATCGACGGGCTGGTCCAGCGGCTGGTGGACGTCTCCCCGGCAGGCCTGACCAAGGTGCACCCCAAGGTGTCCGGCGGCTCGGCCGCCAACGAGGGCGCCATCAAGATGGCGCAGATGGCCACCGGAAAGTCCGAGGTCATCACCCTGTTCCGTAGCCACGTCGGCCAGACGATGATGATGACATCGATGTCGGGCAACGGCTTCCGCCGCGAGCCGTTCCCCAACCTGTTCCCGGGCAGCCTCCAGGTGCCCGACCCCTACTGCTTCCGCTGCTTCTACGGGCAGCAGCAGGGCTCCTGCGGACTGATGTGCGTGGACCGGCTCGACGACTTCGTCGAGTACGCGAGCTCCGGTCGGGTCGCCGCCGTCCTCATCGAGCCGATCTCCGGCAACGGCGGCAACATCGTCCCGCCGGACGGCTACATGCAAAAGCTCCGCGCCTTCTGCGACGAGCAGAACATCGCCCTCATATTCGACGAGATCCAGACCGGCATCGGCCGGACCGGCCACATGTTCGCCGCCCAGCACTTCGGCGTGGAACCCGACGCCATCACCACGGCCAAGGGCCTCGGCGGATCCGGTGCACAGGTCGCGGCCATCCTCACCAACGAGCGGCTCGCCGGACTCCCCGCGAACCACCACTCCTTCACCTACGGGGCCAATCTCCTTGCCGCCGCCGCGGCGAACGCCACGCTCGACATCGTGCGGCAGCCGGAGTTCCTCGCCAACGTCACCCGGACCGGCAACTACATCATGGAACGCCTCCACGACATGAAGCGCCGCCATCCGGCCATCGTGGACGTCCGCGGCGTCGGGCTCATGATCGGCTTCGAGATCGCCGAGCCGGACGGCAAGCCGGCCGTGAAGCTCACCAACCACCTGGCCACCCAGGCCATGGACCACGGCCTGATCCTGCGCACCTCGCGCTACGGCTACGGCAACGTCCTCAAGATCCGCCCGCCGCTGATCCTGACCATGGACCAGGCCGAGGAGATCTGCGACAGGCTGGAGAACCTCCTCCTGGCGGAGCTGGCCCGATGACCACCCCCGCGACCGCGAACCCGATGAAGCAGCTCATCGTCTCCCTCGGCCTGCACGTCCGCTCCGAACTGCTCGCCTACGAGGCCCGCGGCCGCGACCGCCGGGTCCACGGCGACTCGCCCGGCGGCGACGCCCAGTTCGATGTGGACGAGGTCGCCGAACGGGCCGTACTCGACTACCTGCGCGCCCACGCCGAGGTTCCGATGGCCCTCTACACCGAGGACGGCTCCTACGTCGAGCTGGCGCCCGAGCCGCAGATCCTCCTCGTCGTCGACCCGATCGACGGCACCCGGCCCACGTCGGCCGGACTGGAGATGGGCATGGTCTCCATCGCCGCCGCACCGTACGGCGACGGGGCGCCCACCCTCGCCGACGTGGACGCCGCATGCCTGGTCGAGATCAAGTCCGGGGCCTGGCTCTACGGCGACGACACCGAAGGCCTCGACAGCAGCGGCTACCCCACAGCGGTGCCCCGGCTGAGCCGCAACACCGACCTGACCCGGATGTTCTGGTCGATCGAGTTCAACGGCCACCCCATGGACCTGATGACCGAGGCCTACGGCCACCTCGTCGACGGCTCGGCCAACACCGGCGGCATCTTCGTCTTCAACAGCAGCACCTTCTCCATCTCACGCATCATCACCGGCCAGCTCGACGCCTACGCCGACATCGGCAACCGCGTCCTGCGCGACCACCCCGACACCGAAGAGCGGTTCCTGCGGGTGGGCCGGGGCTCGATCCTGCACCTCTTCCCGTACGACATCGCCGCCGCCGTCCACCTTGCCCGGCTGGCCGGCGTCGTCATCACCGACGCCTACGGGGACGACCTCGGCTCCACCTCCCTGGTGGACCTCGGCCCGATGAACCAGAAGTCCTGCATCGCCGCGGCCACCCCCGAACTCCACAAGCAACTGCTCGACTCCATCCGCTGGGACCTCGGCCGCGCAGCCGCCGCGCCGGTGGTGAAGGAGGAATCATGAAGGCCCTGACACTGACCGCCGAGCGCACGCTCGCCCTCGTGGACCACCCCAAGCCCGAGCCCCGGGCCGCGGACGACGTGGTCATCCGCGTCACCCAGAGCGGGATCTGCGGAACCGACCGCAGCGTGCTCGTCGGCAAGTTCCCCGCCGAGACCGGCGTGGTGATGGGCCACGAGGCCGTCGGCATCGTCGACTCCACCGGCCCCGGGGTCACCCGCTTCGCCGTGGGCGACCGGGTCGTCGTCAACCCCACCCTCTACTGCGGACAGTGCACCCCCTGCCTGGAGGGCCACTGGAACTTCTGCCGCCACAAGGCCGGCACGGAGGTCGGCCTGGACTACGACGGCTCCTTCGCCGAGTTCATGCGTCTCCCCGAACTCTTCTGCCACGCCATCCCCGACGGCATGAGCTTCAACCGCGCGGTCGTCGTCGAACCCCTCGCCTGCGCCCTCAACAACATCGAGGCCGGCCGGCTGGCGGCGGGCGAGACCGCCGTCGTCGTCGGCGGCGGCCCCATGGGCGTGGTCACCGCCATGGCCGCCCAGCTCCACGGCGCCCGCGTCCACCTCGTCGAGCCGGACCCGGTCCGCCGCGCACTGGACCAGGAGGTCTTCGACACCCCCGAGTTCGCAGGCCGCGTCACCCTCCACACCCCGGACGACCCGGGACTCACCGAGCGCGGCGACCTGGTCGTCGACTCCGTCGGCAACCTCCTGGAGCAGAGCCTCGCCTATGCCGCCGTCCGGGGCCGGGTCGTCGTCATGGGCTTCGACAACAAGGCCTCGGCCACGGTGCGCCCGCTCACCCTGCTCCAGCGCGGACTGCAGATCATCGGCGCCGGCGACTACAACAGCATGATCTTCCCGAAGGCCGTCGAGCTGGCCCGGCAGCTTCCGCTGGAACGCGTCGTCACCCACCGCTTCGGCCTCGCCGACCACGAAGAGGCGTTCAGGGTGCTGGCCGCCGTACCCGGCGCCGAGTACGCCGCCCTGAAGGTCCTCCTCGTACCGCCGCACCCGGGGACGGCCGCATGAGCCCGTCGACCGCCTCCCCGGACCGGCACCCGCACCGGCGTCCAAGCCCCCGCCCCCGCCCGCGGCTGGCCGAGGCGCTCGTCCCCGGCACGGCCCGCCCGGTCGTCGTCGGCGAGTACCCCTACTACCGGGCCGACCCCGCCAACTGGGCCTCCAACCTCCGGGAACTGCGCCGCCTGGGGGTGGACGTCGTCTCCTGCTACCTGCCGTGGCGCTTCCACGAGGTCGACGGTGAGGACGGCGGCCGCACCTTCGACTTCACCGGCAGGACCGACCCGCAGCGCGACGTGGTCGGACTGCTGGAGCTGGCCGCCCGCGCAGGGCTGGGCGTCCTCCTCAAGCCCGGCCCGTTCATCCACGCCGAGGTCCAGCTCGGCGGCCTGCCCGACCGGCTGTGCGGCCCCGCACACACCCCCTACCGCGGGCTGGACGGCACCGTCCTCACCTCCCAGGGCAAGCCGCTGCCGAGCCTCCTCGACCCGGCCGTGCAGGCCGAGACCGAGACCTGGCTGAAGGCCGTCGCCGACGAGGTCGTCGCCAAGGCGGCCGCCCCCGACGGCCCCGTCGTCGCCCTCCAGCTCGGCAACGAGGGCACCTCCGGAGACGCCCACCTCCCCGTGGACGCCCAGGACGCCTCACCCGCCGCCCGCGAGGCCTTCGCGCGCTGGCTGACCGGCCGGGGCCTGCCCGACGAAGCCGCACAGGCCCACACGGACGTCAGCCGGTGGAGCAGCGCCCTGCGGCTGCACTGGTCCCCATGGTCCGGACACGCCATCGTCGGCCTGTGGGACCGGATCTCCGCCCTGTTCCCCGCAGGCCCCGCCCGGCTGGCCAACGTCCCCCTGA
The DNA here is from genome assembly GCF_040636955.1 of Streptomyces sp. NPDC032472. NCBI lineage: Bacteria > Bacillati > Actinomycetota > Actinomycetes > Kitasatosporales > Streptomycetaceae > Streptomyces > Streptomyces sp. NPDC032472. The sequence goes on along the minus strand of NZ_JBEZVK010000076.1, from coordinate 10,864 downwards.
CCGGTGTGGACGCCCCCGGAGCCGCCCTCGACGCCTGGGCCGCCCGGCAACGCGCCATCCGGGGCTCCGGGCACCTGATCGGGCACACCGAGTGGGTCGGCAACCCGGCCCGGGACACCGCCGCCTTCGGCTCCCACCTGGCCGGCATCCTCCTCGGCGGCACCGACGCGGTCGAGGCCAACTGGGGTTTCACCTGGACCGACCCCGCGTTCGCCCAACCCGCCACACCCGTCTTCAACGCCCTGCTGGCCCTGGTGCTGGGCTCCAGCACCATCAGCGTCTACACCGCCTGCGCCACCTCCAACTGGGGCGCCCTGGTGGAGATGGACCCCGACGGGCTGCGCTCCGAAGGCGTCGACCCGGCGCTGCACGCACCGCCGTACAGCCCGGGGGCGCCCCTGGCCGAGTCCGGCCGGCACCAGGCCAACGCCGAAGGGCTGCGCCTGCTGGCCGCGTTCCTCGAACGCCACGGCGACCTGCTGCTCGCGAGCACGCCGGACCGCGACGCCGTGGTCCTCCTCGACCGGGCCCTGCCCGAGGCCGGCGCCTGGCAGCGCAGCGGACGCACGGCCCTGGCAGAACTCGCCGACGCCGTACAGGAGCAGCTCGCCGGTACCGGTCGCCTGATCGGCCTGGGCTGGCTGGACGAGCACCCCGGGCCGGCCGCGGCCGAGGGCCCCGAGGTCCCCGTGGCCGTCCTGCGCGCCGGCGACCCGGACGGCTCCGTCGGCAGCGGCGAACGCGAACTCGTCCTGCCGGCCGGGAAGCCGGCCGACGGAGCGGTCACGGCGTTCGTCGCCGCGTTCGCCGCCGCGCTCCCCGCCCCCGACCGGCCGCGCTGGACCACGGCGCACGGCAGGGCGCGCGTACTGAGCAGGTCGGCGCCCGGCGGCATCCGTATCACCGGAGCCTTCAACCCCACCGACGGCGAGGACCGGGTCACCGGCACCGGCGGCGGCTGGACGCTGGACCTGCCCCCCGGCTCCGCCGCCGTGACCGTCACCCGCGACGGCACGCTCCTGGGCTGGCTGGCCACGCCCGAGCCGCCGTCCACCAGTCCCGTCGCCCTCACCTGGGGCGGCGAAGAGGCCGACGCGCTGCGCGTCCGGGCCTCCTGAGAACGCGGGCGGCGGGGGAGCGCACCTGACAGCGCGCCCCCGCCGTCCGCCCTCGAACACGCGGTGGCGGCGCATTCCCCGGCCGCGGCGGTCCCTGCTGTTACCTTCGCCCCATGGTCGAGGGCGGCGCTACACGCGCGTACATCGGTTCGTTCACCTCGGGAGGCGGCCGTGGGATCACCACCGCGGCCGTCGATCCGGCGACCGGAGCACTGACCCCGCTCGACGGTGTGGTGGACGGCCTGACGAACCCGTCCTGGCTGGCTCTCGCCCCCCGTACCGGCGTGCTGTACGCATTGAGCGAGACCGACGACGGCGCCGTGGCCGCGTACCGGCGGACACCGGACGGCCTCGCCCCCCTCGGCCGGCCCGTCCCGTCCGGCGGCAGCGGTCCCGCCCACCTCAGCGTGGCCGGCGGCCGGCTGCTGACCGCGCACTACGGGTCCGGCACGGTGACCAGCCTGCCCTTGGGCGCCGACGGCAGCCCGGATGGGCCGCCCTCCGTCCTGACCCACCGCGGCTCGGGCCCGGACCCGGACCGGCAGCAGGGGCCGCACGCCCACCAGGTGCTGCCCGACCCGTCGGGCCGCTGGGTGCTCAGCGTGGACCTCGGCACCGACTCGGTACGGGTCTGCACGCTCGATCCCGGGAGCGGGGAGTTGCGCGTGCACGCCGAGACCGCTCTGCGGCCCGGGAGCGGGCCCCGCAACTTGGCCTTCCACCCGGCCGGCGAGGTGGTCTACGTCCTGCACGAGCTGGAGCCCCAGCTGACCGTGTGCCGCTGGAACGCGGTCGACGGGCGGCTGGTCCCGGTCGGCGAGGTTGCGGTACTGCCGGCGGACGCGCCCTCGGGTGCGCGCCCGTACCCGTCGGTGCCGGTCGTCTCCCCGGACGGGCGCTTCGTCCGGGCCGCCGTCCGCGGCGCCGACCTCATCGTCACCCTGTCCCTGGCCGACGGCCCGGAGAAGCCGCAGCCGGTGGACTCGGTGGAGTGCGGCGGCAGCTGGCCGCGGGACCTGGTGGCCGACCCGTCCGGGCGACGGCTCTACGTGTGCAACGAGTGGTCCGGCGACGTCACATGGTTCGACGCGGACCCCCTGACGGGCCGTCTGCACCGCAGCGGCCGCCTGGAGATCCCGGCCGCGGCCTGCGTGCTGTTCGCCTGACGCCGACCTGGCCGGCGGCCGGCATGCGCCCTGCCCGTGGCCGGGGGACCGGCCTCAGGCAGGGGCACCACCACCTCCTGATGGGCCGGCTACTGCGGCGCGGACGTCTGGCGGTGGACCTCCACCAAGGAAGCGCTTCGCAGCAGGTCGCCGGGGGTCACGAAGTTCGGCTCCTCGTGCACCGACCGGATCTCGGCGACCGCCTCACGCGGGGGAAGGGACCCCTTCGCCTCCCCGGTGCGCGCGCGGTGCAGTGCGGTGCCGAACGCCGTCATCGACGCCAGCAGCTCCTCGTCGCCGGGGTCGGAGAGGGCTGCCGTGCCCGGGACCGGCGCCGTCCCGATGCCGGGCAGGCGCTTCGAGTTGCCCGCCGTCGCGGCTGCGTAGGCCGAGACCAGCGGGGCCAGTGCCTTCTCCGCGGCGGCGGCGTCGAAGCGGCCTGCCCCAGGATGCGCGCGCACGGCATCGAGCGCGGGGTTGGCGCGGGCCCAGTCCAGCAGGGAGCCCCCGGCGCCCGACTCCTCCTGCCCGATCTTCAGCACGTACGGCGCGCTCGGCTGCGCCTCGGCGAAGCACCGGTAGACGAACTCCGAGCAGATCATCGGGTGCTGTCCGCGCTCGGCCATGGCGTTCACGGCGCCGGCCGCCTGGTCCAGCGCGGTACGCACCATGCGGCGCCCGCCCGGCGGGAGCGGGATGTGCCGGGAGACGCACAGCACGGCCAGCAGCACGACCTGCTGGTGCGCGTACCGGGCGCCGTGTTCGAGGTAGCCGGCCGCGACCTTCAGCACCGGTGCGGTCTCGGCCGGGGCCGCCATGGTGCGGGCCACCATCAGGTCGTGCTCCTTCATCACCTCTGCGGAGCCGATGGTGCGCAGTCCCTCGCCGACCGTCTCCGCGACCCGTTCCCGGTCCAGGGCGAGTGCGGCGTGGCTGACCTCGCTGCCGTCGAGCAGGCAGATCGCCCGCGAGATGGATCCGGTTCCGCGGGACAGTACGACGTCACCGGGCTTGACCGAGTCGGGAAGAGGCATGGCGGACCACCTTGGGCGCGTGCGGACGGGGATTGCGGTCCACGGCACACGCCCGTCATTCAGCCCGAGGGGACCGGGCGCGTGAGATCCCACCCGGGGTGCGCAGGGGGCGCGCAGGCGTGCCTGCGACTCCGATCCGGTCCGCGTGCGGTGTGCCGCCACGGCGCCGGGTGGACGGCCTGCGGTGGCTCGAACCGGGTCAGCCCGTACCGATCGCGCGCCGTCGGCCGGCCAGGGACAGACCGGCCAGGGTGAGCGTCATCACGACGGCCGGCACCGCGAAGGCCGTGGTGACGGCCTCCGGGGAGCCGTCGGTGAGCAGGACGGAGGTGACCTCCGCACCCACCGCGGTGCCGAGGTTCCGCAGCAGGACGTTGACACCCGCGCTCGCGCCGCTGTCCGAGGCGGGTACGGACTGCACGGCCAGCGCGCCCATGGCCGCGTAGCCGAGGCCCAGGCCGGCCCCCCGTACGACGTTCATCGCGGCCAGCGACACGAGACTGCCGTGGTCGAGGGTCGCCGCGAGGTACCCGACGGTGATCAGGGCGCAGCCGAGGGCCAGGGCCCGGCAGGTCCCGTATCGCTTGATCGTCCGCCCGGCCAGGGCCCCGGCAGCCATCAGCGCCAGCCCGGTGGGGAGTTGGACCAGTCCTGCCGTGGTGGCCGATCCGCCGAGGCCGAAGCCGGTGTCCGGCGGGGCCTGGACCAGCAGAGGGATCACGATCCCGGCCGCCATGAAGGCGTACCCGCAGGCCAGGGCCGACCCACCCGCAGCCAGCAGCGCCGGGGAGCGCTGGGCCCGCAGGTCGATGACGGGCCGGGGGGAACGCAGTTCGTACGCGGCCCAGCCGACCGCGCCGAGCAGGCCGGCGGCGGTGAGCGCAACCGTGCCCGGCGAGCCCCAGCCCCAGCGCCCGCCCTGGGAGGAGGCGAGCAGGAGCGCGGAGAGCCAGAGGGCGAGCCCGAGCGATCCCGCGGCGTCCAACCGGCGCCAGGCCGGCGTCGGGTCGCCCGGCACCGCCGCGTCGCGGCGGGTCGTCGCCCGGTCGGCGGGGACGACGCGGAGCGTACCGGCCAGCGACGCGACGCACAGCGCCAGGGGGAGGAGGGAGAGCGAACGCGTCCCGAGCAGCGTCGTCATCGGCCCCCCGAGGACCCAGCCGGCCGAGGCGCCGAGGCCGATCGCGGTCGACAGGACGCTGATCCGGGGAGCCACCTTCTCGGTGGTGCTGAGGGTGCGGACCAGGGCGAACGCCAGCGGCAAGGCGGCCCCTGCAACACCTGCCAGCACCCGGCCCGCCACGAAGAGGGCCAGTCCGTCGGCGGCGGCGGCGACGGCCAGGCCGACGGCGCCGGTCGTGAGTACGGCGGTCAGGACCCGGCGGTGGCCCCAAAGGTCGCCCATCCGCCCCGCGAGGGGAGTGGTGACGGCGGAGGACAGGGTGAAGCCGGTCAGTGCCCAGGTGACGGCGGTGCCGGAGGCCTGCAGGCCGGTGGCCAGCTCGGGCAGGGCCGGCATGATCAGGGATATCGACAGGGCGTAGGCCGTCACCGCGGTCAGCAGGACGGCGGTCAGGGCCCGTCCCGCAGGGCTCGGGCGAGCAGCGGCGGTTCGGGCGGTGGGGTGGGTGGAGGCGTCGCTCACCGGGCCTCCCGGTGCGGGGCGCCGGCGGCCCAGAGCTGCTGCGCGCCGGAGATGTGCTTGAGCACCCGGGGCGGCCCGGCGGGCCGGAAGCCGAACGCCGTGACCCCTGCCGCGCGTACGCGCTCGGACACCAGCACCTGTCCGGGCTCGGCGCCGGCGCAGCAGCGGGATGCCAGGTTGACGGCGTGTCCCAGCAGCGCGAGCGCGGACATGGGACCGAGGCCGAGCCGCCCGTGGTGCACGTCGCCGATGGCGATGCCACAGCGGAGCCCGACCTGCCAGATCCGGGGGTCGGGTGCGCCGCTCGACGCCACCCATCGGTCGGCCATCTGAGGGAACTCCGCCCGCAGCTCGGCCGCGGCGGTGAGGGCCGGCCGGGCAAGGGCGGAGTCGGGCCGGTTCCCGGCCGTGGCCGTTGCCGCGGCCGGGGCGCCGAGCGAACTGCCGAAGACGGCGATCAGGCCGTCGCCGAGGAACTTGTGCACGATCCCGTGGTTGCGCTGCACGGCGAGGACTGCGCCGGTGAGGAACTCCCCGATGTTGCCCAGCAGTTCGGTGGTGCGGTCGTACTGCAGGGCGTCCGCGATCCGGGAGTAGCCGGAGATGTCCCAGAAGACGACGGCTGCCCTGGTCGTGCGCAGGTCCAGGGCCGAGGGGTCGCGGGCCAGTGCTGCGGTGAGGGCCGGGTCGAGGTACGTGCCCGCGCCGCCGCCGTACGTTTCGGTCCCCTGAGTGCCAGAGGTGCCAGGGGTGTCGGTGCTCACAGGGCGGACGCCAGGAGGCGGGGCAGCTGGGCAAGGGTCGCGATCGTCTCGACGCCCGGATCGCTCTGCCGGCCGGTGCGGTCGAGCAGAACCGCACGGACACCTGCGGCGTGCGCGCCGGCGATGTCGGTGGCGGGCGAGTCGCCCACCATGACGCTCTGCCGCGCGGTCCGGCCGAGGGCGCGGAGAACGGCGCCGAACGCCGCGGGGCTCGGCTTGGCCGCGCCCAGTTCCTCACTGACGAAGACGTGGTCGACACACGGGGCCAGGCCCAGCGCGCTGATCTTGGCGCGCTGACCGTCGGACGGCCCGTTGGTGAACACGGAAAGCTCTGCCCCGGCGGCGCGCAGGGAGCCGAGCGCCGGCAGCGCGTCGTCGAACAGCTCGATGTCGGTGTTGGCGCTCGCCACGTACACGGCGTTGGCCTGGGCGGCGGCAGCGGAGGCAGTGGCCCGGTCCGCGCCCGCATCGACCGCCGGAATCTCGAACCGGAGGCGGCGGTACTCCTCCAGGGCCAGCTCGCCGGCCGTGAACCGGGCGAACAGCACGGGGTCCAGTTCGTCGAACCGGGCCCAGTACGCCGGCCCGGTCGGCACGCCGCGCTCGCTCAGCAGCACGTCGATCTTCCGCTTGGCGCGCCGGCGGGCGGCCGCGTAGTCGCACAGTGTGTCGTCCAGATCGAAGATCACCGAAAGCATCGCTCAGCCCTCCCAAGCCACGCGGAAACCGATGGACGCCGAACCGGCGATGTACCACCTGCCGCGCCTGGCGGTGCAGGCCAGCAGGGCGGCGGACTTGTTCCAGGCCCCGCCCTTGACGACCTTCTCGTAGGTCTCGGCGGCCGACGGGGCGTCCCGGTCCCGGCGGTGAGGGGTGAACCAGTCGGCGGTCCATTCCTCTGCGTTGCCCGCCATGTCGGTGAATCCGAGGTCGTTGGCCGGGTATGCGCCGACGGGCGTGGTGCTCCCGACGTTCTCACCGAAGTTGGCGGCGGCTTCGGTCGGTTCGGCCGCCCCCCAGGGGTACGTGCGGCCGACGGACCCGGCGGTGGCACAGTGCTCCCACTCGTCCTCGGACAGCAGCCGCCCGCCGAGGGCCTCGGCGGCGAGCCGGGCGCCCAGCCACGGCACGCCGACGACGGGGTGGTCCTCCAGGCCGGGCCGCACCCGGTAGCGCCCCGGCGGGGAGTCGTACCTCAGCGGGAGCGCGGGGTTCTTCGCGTTGATGTAGAGGGACATCCCGTCGCCCTCGTCGGCGATCCCCAGCGTGTTGAGCAGGGCCGCGTAGTCGCGATTGGTCATCAGGGAGCGCATGACGAACAGAGGGGGCCGGTCTGCGGGTACGCGGACGGCGACGGCGGTCGCGCGCAGGGCGCGCCGGAGTTCAGCAGGCATACTCGTACTCCTCGAGGAAGGACCGCAGGCCGCCTGCCAGACAGGCTTGCTGCGCGTCGGTGAGCCGGCTGCGCCAGCTGTTGAGCACGGCGTCACGGGAGCGGTAGCTGGAGTACCGGCCGCCCCGGCTGCACTGCTGGGAGTCGGTGATGAAGTCCTGTTGTTCGCGTGTGGGCTCCAGGTCCAGGAACTTCATCAGCGGACCGAGTGCGTCCTCAGGGTGCTCGACCAGGTCCTCCAGGCGTACGGTGATGTGCTCGAAGGCAGCCAGCGACTGCCGCGCGAGCTCCCAGCGGATGCCGATACTGCGCACGCAGAGCTCGAACGGGTCGAGCGCGCGGCCGGGCGGGTGGCCGAGCTGCTCCTCCAGGTAGCGCGGGACGGTCACGCTGTACTTCCACAGCTCGTCGGCTTCGGGCACGTTGAGCACGGACGCGGCGACGGCCCGCGGGTCGCGCACGAGGTGGATGATCCGCAGTCCGGGCAGGTACGAGCCGAGCCACGGGAGCTTTTCGTAGAGCAGCGTCTCCTTGAAGCCGCGCCGACAGCCCTCGGGGGCGGAGCCGAGCCACTTCCGCAGCTCCTGCAGGAACAGCACGATCTTCGGGTGCGGGTACAACTCCGGGTGCAGGACGGCCTGGTCGTACTCGGCTGCGGACCAGGGCCTGAGGTCGTTGTCGCGGAAGAAGTCGGTGTGCATGGAGAACGGTTCGTTGGCACAGGCAACGACCGGGTTCCGCTGGATCAGCTCGCCGAGGAAGTTCGTGCCGGATCGGTGGTGGCCGATGATCAGGAATGGCGCACTGCGGTGCATCGGTTGGTGGGTCCCTGGATTCACGGGGGCGGGCGGTCGGTGTCCCGGGGCTGGTGCGCAGGAGGTCGTGCTCGTTCAGCCCGGGTCGGTGCGGGGTCCGGGCTGGTGGCCCTGTACGGGGGCACTCCCGGACCGCCCGACCATGGCGAGCCCACACGAAGGTCGTGCGGGCCTACCCGGGCCAGGCGATTTCCGCCCCCGTGGGACGCGGCTCCCGAGGTGCGGGCCGACGTACCGTAAAGATCATCTACTGGGATTGTGAACGGGCTGTTCGGGCAGTATCAACGCCCTGCGAAGCCACGCCCCCAGGACCGGAGGGACCCTCGGCCGGGAGCGCTCCACGCATCGCAAGGCGAGCCAACGGCGGCGGCACGCACGCGGAAGGTGTACGGGCACGACTCGCGGTGGAACGCGGGGGCCCACGCGGCGAGTACCTCAGCGTCGGGCCGCGCCGAGGGTCTGGTCGGCCGTCACGAAGCGGTGCTCCGTGGGCTTCAGCACTTCGTAGAGGTAGCCGAAATACTCCGTCTCCGCCGTTCCCGTGAGTACCGCCAGCAGGAAGGCGACGCACCCCATGTCGTGGGCCTCCCACAGGGGGCCCCGCCCCTCGTTGTAGAGGACGGTCCACTCGTCGGGGTGCTGCCCTGGCCGCACCAGCCAGTACAGGAACGCCCCCGTCCCCTCCTCGAAGGCCCACGGCAGGACCCGAGCCCCCGACTCCAGCAGGCCGGCGGGCTTCTTCTCGCCCATCTCCCACAGGTCTGCCAGGATCTCGTCCCTTTCCGCTGTCTGCGCGAGCAGGTCGCAGTCGCCGTGGACGGAGTCGGGGACGAGCAGCCAGATCGTGTCGTCGAAGGTGCCGTGCCCGTATGTCTCGACGAGCTGCTTGTAGTCGGCGGGCAGAGCCGTGCCGAGGATGCGTTCGGCCTGCGCCCAGTCCACCGCGCGCGGCGGATCGGCGGGCGGCGGGCAGAGACGAGAGAGGGCGTCGAGGGACTCAAGAGTGATCATGGAACAGACGCTACCGGCGCGGCGATGAGTTTGCGGACACCCGCCGGTCTATCTCTTGACGGAGACAACCGACTCATCGGGAGCAAGCCATGGGCCTCATCCACATCGAGCTGTTCGCGACCCTCGACCTCGTCGGGCAGGCACCCGGCGGCCCCGACGAGGACCCGGTGGGGTTCCCGTTCGGCGGCTGGCAGGCGCCCCTGCTGGACGAGGTCGCCGGGGCGCAGGTCGGTGCAGCGTACGAGGGCACGGACGCCCTCCTGCTCGGCCGGCGGACGTACGACATCTTCGCCGCCTACTGGCCGCACCAGGAGGGCGGTGAGGACGGTCAGATCGCCACGCTCTTCAACAGCGTCCCGAAATACGTGGCCTCTCGCGGCAGGCCCGACCTCTCGTGGGCCGGGTCCACGCAGCTCGGCCCGGACCTGGCCGGCGCGGTGCGCGAGATCCGTGACCGCCACGAGCACGTGAAGGTCGTCGGGAGCCTGAACCTCGTGCAGACCCTCCTGCGCGAGAAGCTCTTCGACCGTCTCGACCTCTGGCTGCACCCGATCGTGCTCGGCGTCGGAAAGAAGGTGTTCGACGGTGGCGCGGTGCCCACCAACGTCACGCTCCTCGCACCCCCGGCAGCCAGCCCGAAGGGCACCGTGTACCTGCGCTACGGGCTCGCCGACGGCATCCCCGCCACGGGAGACATGAGCGCACCCGCCCGCGGTGCCGGAACCGACGGCTGAAGCCGCGCCGCCCCCTCGGTCTCCCGGCCATCGACGCCGGCGGAAACCCGCCCATCTACTCGGAGTAGATCACGAGTGTCTGTTCCGGCTGTTCGGCCAGGTGTGCCGGTCGAGCTGCAACGCCGAGGCGAGGGCGTCGAGCACCTGGTCCGAGGGGCGGACATCCCGGCACTGTTCGAGGTACGTGTACCAGGTGGCGCTGATGCTGGCGAGCAGTTCGGCCGGCTCGACGTGCTCGTCAGCAACGCCGGGACCGGCACGATCTCGCCCCTGGCTGACCTACGGGTGGAGGAGCGGGACCAGATGGTCGACGTCAACGTCAAGGGCGTGCTGCACGGCATCGGCGCCGCGCTCCCGGTCTTCCGGGCCCAGGGCACGGGCCACTTCATCACCACCGCCTCCACGGCCGCATTCCGCATCGTGCCGGCCATGGCGGTCTACGCCGGTACGAAGTTCGCGGTCCGCGCCATCTGCGAAGGCCTGCGCCAGGAGGCCGGTGATTCCCTGCGGGTGACCACCGTCTCGCCGGGCCCGGTGGCGACCGACTTCGCCGAGGCATCAACGAATCCACAGGTCCGAGCACAGGTCACGGAGATGCGGGATCGGATCGCGATCCCGCCCGAGGCGATCGCCCGGGCCATCGCCTTCGCCATCGAGCAGCCTGCGACCGTCGACGTGAACGAGATCGTCGTCCGGCCCACCTCCCAGAACCGACCCCAGAACAACTTTCGACAACCTCGTATCGTCCTTCAGGAGTACGACCCGGCCCGATCCCCGCAACTACCTTTATTTCCATGGAAGATCGCACGACAGACCGCACCGATCGGCACACCACGCTGGTGACCGTCGGCATGGTGATCGCCGCCACCCTCGTCGTTCTCGCCTTCGTGGCCTTGACGTGGTGGCAGGGCTGGCACATCCCCATCTTCGTCGGCTACTTCTCCGTCAAGGTGGCGATCAAGGCTGTGGCGATCGCCGGCGCAGGCCTGGTCGCCCTGGCGGCATGGCTGCGCAACCGCCGCAACAAGGCCGAGGACCCCGCCCTCCCCGCCCCTTGCGACCCGAGCGGGGACGCCCCCACCGACCCGTCCTGAGAACAGGCGGCTCTGCGCACTGCGAACAGCACCTCCCCGACACCGCGTCGGGGCAACCCCCCCCCGCCCGTCAGCACCACCCCTCAGGCC
>NZ_JBEZVK010000075.1:0-28289 GCF_040636955.1 Streptomyces sp. NPDC032472 | reverse complement strand
GGCGGCCGGCGGCGGGGCCGGGCCCGGGCGCGGTGGCGATGGGGAGGGCGAGGCCGCGACGCCGCCCGATGCGTCCCTGGTCGTCTGGCTGCGGGACATGACCTACCTCGCCGACGCGCTCGCCGAGGCCGGCGAGGCACCGCCGCCGGCGGGCGCCGCTCCGGAGGCGCTGCCGCTGCCCGGCCCCGCCCGTACCTCCGTCTTCCGGCTGCTGGTCAAGCACACCTTCAAGGACGTCTACGCCTACTCCTTCGGCGGGGCCGGTCAGGCCATCCGGGACGTGGTCCGCCGGGCGTGCGACGAGCTGCTGGCGGGCGCCGGCGCCGCCGGTCCGCTCGTCGTCATCGGCCACAGCCTCGGCAGCATCGCCGCGTACGAACAGCTGAGGGAGGAGCAGCGCGAGGTGGGCCTCCTGGTGACCATCGGCTCGCCCCTGGGGGTCCGCGAGGTGCAGGACGTCCTGGACGAGCCGCCCGCGGTCCCGGCGGGAGTGGCCGCCTGGCGCAACGCCTCCGATGCGCGGGACCTCGTCGCGCTGGACCACACCCTGCGGCCGGAGTACGCGCCGGTCCGCCTCGTCTCGGACCACCTGGTCGTCAACAGCAGCGGCAACCACCACGGGGCCCTGGAGTACCTGGCGACCGGCCCGGTCCGGGAGCCCGTCCGCGGCCTGTTCGGTGGCCTTGCAGTCGGGTGAACCAGGTGAAACCATGACAGGTATCACCAATCGATCCCTCTGCCGCCCCTCGAAGGCGGCGGGACAGGTGCGCCATGCCGCTCGCCGAAACGGAGTGGGTTCTGGTCACCGCATGGGTCCGGGACTACCTCCTCAACACCGCCGACCCCTACGGCCGGCTCCGGGGGGCCGGATACCCCCCGGAGTTCATCGGCGGGCTCCGGTTGACGAACGTGAGCGGGGAGAACGCCGCCAGCCTGGTCAGGGCCGTGCGCAGGACGATCGTTTCGCAGTTGTACCTCATCGACCTCCTGCTCACCCTCGACCGGTTGACCGTTCAGGAGAACTTCGAGGCGGAGCTCAAGGGCTACCGGGCCAGGCTCGAAGAGGACGAGCAGGTGCACGTCGTCACCGGGGACCACTTCCTCACCAGCGTGCTGCGGAACGGCACCGAGGTCTTCATCGACCGTGCCGACCTGCGTGAACGGCTGAAGGAGTTGGTCGCCGACCCCGAGAAGACCGTGCTGGTCGTCGACGGGGAGCCCGACAGCGGCCGCTCGTACACCTACCAACTCATCCGGTACCTCGGCCAGCACTGCGCGTTCCGCCCGGTCCGCGTGAAGCTGTCGCGTACGACGACCGCCGCACAGCTGATCCGGCAGATCGCCGAACGGGTCGACCGCGACACCTCCTCTCCGTTGAACCCCACACAGTTGAACGATCCACTGTGGTCGGTCGACGAGGCCGTGCAGAACGTCGTCGCCCGGGCGACGGCCGTACCGGAGCGGTTCTGGATCGTCCTCGACGACTGCGACGCCCTCGACGCCAACTCCGACGTGTGGGACTGCATCGGCCAGCTCGCCCAGGCCGTCTACGAGTACGCCCCGGCCCCGCACGAGACCCCGCCCCAGCTCGTCCTGCTCGGCTACGGGCCCACCATGCCCCAGCTGCCGTACGACATCCGCAAGAACGTGCTCCGGGACACCGCACACGCCGTCGGGCCCGACGAGCTGCGCGCCTTCTTCCTGGACTTCTTCACCAGCGCGCCGGTGCTCCAGGACGCGGACACCCTCACGGCGCGCGTGGACCTCGCCGTCGAAGCGGTCCTGGACATGGCGAAGGCCCCGGGGGACGACTCGTACATGAGCCGGCTCCGCATGGCGGCCGAGACCACCGTGCGCACCTTCGGCTCCCTGAACCCCGGGGAGGACTTCGCCCCACGGCTGCACCAGGCGCTGCGCACCGTCGGGGGCCCGCAGGCGCCGCCGCCCGTGGCGGAAGCCCGCAGGGCCTACCGGGAAGCCGCCTGCCTGCTCACCCGCTTCGACCCGGCGGGCCTGAAGCTGCCCGGCGAGCGGGAGGCCGAGGGCGGGGCGCAGCTGGCGCTCGTCCACGACAGCACGGCCCTCGCCCTGCCTCCCGAAGCGGTCTGGGCCCTCAAGGACGAGGTCCGCCGTGAAGCACTGCGCGGTCTCACCGGCCCCGACGCCGCCCGGCGCGCCCTGGAGGCCAACCTCGACCAGGTCCCCGAAGACCCCGGACCGGAACGGATCGTCCTCGACCACCTCTGCGGCAAGCCGCCGGCCCCGCTGGAGGAGCAGGACGTCGACACCCTCACCGCCACCCTCCAGGCGGCGCTGTGGCTCTCGCTGATCCCGGGTGCGACCGGATTCCCCGCCCCCGAGCACGTCCAGGAGCAGCTGGAGCGGGCACGGCTGCTCCAGCCGCTCCGCCGCCTGGTGCAGGACACCTTCTGCGGCCGCGCCGCCGCGCTGGACGCGCTGCGGTCGTACGTCCTCGGCCAGGACGGCCCGGTCCGCCGGCCGCCGCTGGTGGTCCACGGGGTCGGCGGGATCGGCAAGACGACCCTGCTCGCCAAGTTCCTCCTGGACAGCACCGACGGCCCGGCCGGATCCCCGTTCTCCTTCCCCTTCGCCTACATCGACTTCGACCGGCCCACCCTCTCGGTCCACGAGCCGGCCACCCTGATCGCCGAGATGGCCCGCCAGCTCGCCGTCCAGTACCCCGGCCACCGAGGCGCGTTCGAGGCGCTGGCCAGCGAGTGCGAGGAGACGGCCCGCACCCAGCGGGACGAGCAGAACACCCTCGACGACAGGCACGAGCCGTCCACCGTCCGCGCACAGGACGGGCGCACGGCAGCCGAACGGTTCCAGGCCGTGGCCCGCGAACGGGAGAGCGTCCTCGTCCGGCGGGTCGCGCAGCTCCTCGTGGAGGCGGCGGGACCGGCGGACGGCGACGGCCCGCTGCTGGTGGTGGCCATCGACTCGTTCGAGACGGCCCAGTACCGCGCGAGCATCGCGATCGGCCGGCTGTGGTCCCTGTGGACCTCCCTCCAGGAGGCCTGCCCGCGGCTGCGGTTCATCGTCGCCGGACGCGCCCCGGTCGACCACCCGGCGCGGGCCGCCGACCTGCGCACCATCGCACTCGGCGAGCTCGAACCCGACGCCGCCGTGGGGCTCCTGACGGCGTGCGGAGTCCCGGACGCCGCCGTGGCCCGTACGCTCGCCGAGCGGGTCGGCGGGCACCCGCTCAGCCTGAAGCTCGCGGCCCGGGCCGCCGCGGCCGTGGCCGCCGAGGCCGTGTCGCTGAGCGAACTGGTCGAGAGCCTGCCCGCCCGGCGGCGGGACTTCGACCGACAGGTCGACCAGATGCTCGTCCAGGGCACCCTGTACGACCGGATCCTCAAGCACATCCCCGACGACGCGGTACGGGCCCTCGCCCAGGCGGGGTTGGCCCTGCGCACCATCACCCCCGGCCTGGTCAAAGAGGTCCTCGCCAGGCCGTGCGGGCTGCGGGTCGACTCCCAGGCCCAGGCCCGGCGCCTCTTCGAGCGGCTGGCCCGGCTCGACCTCACCGAGCCGGCCGGCCCCGACGCCGTACGCCACGCCGGCGATCTGCGGTCCATCATGCTGCGCCTGGCGGACACCGCACGCACCGGCCTGATGCGGTCCGTCGCGGAGCGCGCCGTGCAGTACTACGCCGCCCGCGGCGGCGTGGACGACCGAGCCGAGGAGATCTACCACCGGCTGCGCCTGAACGAGAACCCGCGGGCCGTGGAGGAGCGCTGGCAGGCCGGCGTCGAGCGCCACCTCGGCGACGCCGCCGCGGACATGGCACCCCGCTCTGCCGCTTTCCTGGTCGGTCGCCTGGGCGGTCACATCTCCGACCGGACCCTGCGGGGAGCCGACCCGGAGGACTGGCAGCGCATCATCGCCCACGAGGTCGAGGACCTGCTGGCGCAGGGCTACATCGACGAGGCCGCCGCCCGGCTGGACGCCCGCCCGCCCTGGACACCGGGCAGCCGTCTGTACTCCCTGCAGGTCGCGACCATGTGGCGCGGCGGACGCCGGGCGGAGGCGAGGGAGCGGGCGCAGGAAGCCGTGGAGCGCGCGCAGGAGGCGGGTGAGGCCGAGGCACAGCTCGACCTGCTGATGCTCTCCGCGGAGCTGGCGGAGGAGGACGGCGACCTGGAGGAGGCCGGGCGCGACCTCGCCGCGGCACAGGGCGTCGCCACCGCGCTCGGCCGGCCCTTCGATGCGGTGGAGGCCCAGCTCCGCCGGGCCCGGCTCACCCCGGTCCGCGAGGCGCGGTCGGAGCTCGACCACGGCCTCGCGGCCATGCTGCGGCAGCTGTCCGACGAGGCGCTGCGCCAACGGCCGGACCTCGTGCGGGACGCCGCGGCCGAGGCGGCCCGCCAGGACCCGGCCGCCCTGGACCGCGTCCTGCAGGCCGTGGGACTGCCTGAGGCCGTCGACGCGGTCGCGGACACCCTCGGGGAGGCGATCGACGGGGCCGCGCAGGAGCAGCCCGAACTGCGCCCGGCCCTGGAGGAGATCCTGGCGGAGGCCGCCGGCCGCGTACCGCCCCCGACCGCGCTGGGGCCTGCGCCGGCGCCGCCGCTGCGGGCGGCCGATGTCCTGCGGGAGGCCCGCGGCCGCGACAGCCTCCTCGCCCTCGCCCGGCGGCTGCTCGTGCTGCGCGACCCGAGCGGCCTGCTGGTGGCCGGTGTGGCGGCGGCGACCACCCCGGACGCCCCCGGTCCGACGCCGCGCCGACCCCGGCGCACAGCGGAAAGGAACGGCCCGCAAGCGGCCTGAGCAGGCATGAGCGACCCGTATCTGCCGAGGGAAGACATCATCCAGGTCAAGGACGCCGCCTTGGAGGCGGGCCTGGCCGACCCCGCGGCCCGCCGGCTGCTCCTCGACGGCATCCTGCCCAAGTACGCGGGGGTGCTGCCGCTGGTCGACGCCCCCGCCATGCAGGTGAACTCGGACCTGAACGAGATGAACCGCGTGGAGCGGCTGGTCGACGGCTCGGTCCCGCTGGAGATCTGGCTGCGCAACGCCGTCGCCCAGACGGCCGAGGCCGGCCCCCTCGCCGTCTTCCAGCGCGCCCTGGACCGGGTGGCCCGGGACGCGGCCGGCGAGCCCGACGTACCGGTGGCGCCGCCGCCGGTGGGGGAGACCAAGGAGGAGATCGTCTTCCTGGACGACACCGTGCCCTTCGAGTTCCTGCAGCGCGGGTTCCTCTCGGGCGCCTCGGTGGCCCGGCTCAAGGTCACCCCGTACCAGGGGGGCGCCCCGCTCCAGCCGAACGGCTACCCGCACGCCGGAACCGGCTGGCTCATCGCCCCCGGCCTGCTGATCACCAACCACCACGTGGTCTACGCCCGCACCCGCACCGCCGGCGACCGGGGCACCGTGGACCCGGCCGACCTCCAGCTCCAGGCGCAGAACTCCCGCTCCCGCTTCGACTACGGAGCCGACGAGACGGAGACCGAGGAGGTCACCCCCGCCGGCCTGCTCGCCTGGGACGAGGAACTCGACTACGCGGTCATGCGGATCGCCGACCAGTCGCCGCGGCCCGCCCTGCGGGTGGCCACCGAGCCGCTGCAGGCCGCGCTGGCCCAGCCGGTGCCGGTCAACATCATCCAGCACCCGGGTGGCCAGCCCAAGCGCGTCGCCCTGCGCAACAACCTGGTCCTGGACGCGGACGACAAGGACCTGCGCTACTTCAGCGACACCCGCGGCGGCTCCTCCGGCTCGCCCGTCTTCACCGACGACTGGACGGTGGTCGCGCTGCACCGCGGGACACGCCGGGTGGAGAAGGAGGCCGAGGGGGGCATCGTCTTCCAGGGCCGGACCGAGGGGTTCGTCAACCTCGGCACCCAGATGAGCAGCGTCATGCGGCACCTCGCGGAGCACAGCCCCGAGGTCCACGCCGAGATCGCGGCGGCGCAGGCCGCGCTCGGCGGCCCGAACGGCGCGCCGGGGCAGTGAGCCGGGGCAGTGAGAGGAGGAGCGATGGGCAGCCGATCACCCGTGGCGACCCGGCCCGAGGAGGTCTTCCGGGACCTCGGCGAGGTCGCCGCACGCGTACGCCAGGGCCTGAGGGCGGACGACGACGTCGAGGAGTCCTTCCAGGAGCTCCCGCCGGACGCTCAGATCGGCGCCTTCGCCCGGAAGGAGCGGGCGAAGGTGCTGGCGGCCGGCGCCCGCGGGCTGGAGAAGATCGCGGCCGGCCGCGAGGACGAGGTGGAGGACGACGAGTACTTCGGCGTCGAGGCGATCGTCCTGCTCGAGGGCAGGCCCGCCATCGTCATCCAGGGCCAGGACTTCCCCTCGCAGCAGGGTGACTGGGCCGTCCTCGACGGCCAGCGGGCCGGCATCCGGGAGTCGATCGCCCGCGTCGGCCGCGTCGACGTCACCGGGCACGCCCGGCTGGACTGGGTGGGCACCGCGTTCCTCGTCGCCCCCGACGTGGTGATGACCAACCGCCACGTGGCCGTCGAGTTCGCCCGTGAGGACGGAGCGGGCTGGACCTTCCAGCCGGGGGTGACCGCCCGCCTGGACCTGGCCGAGGAGCTGTCCGCCGTTCCCGGCGACGCCTCGTTCGAGTACGCGGTCACCGGGGTGGTCGGGATCCACCCCGAGGCCGACCTCGCCCTGCTGCGTGTGGACACCTCCGGCACGGGCGGCCGCGCGCCTGTGACCCCGCTGGCGGTGGCGGCCGATCCGCCCGGCGACGTGCCCGGGCGGCCCGTGTACGTGATCGGCTACCCGGCGGAGGACGGCCGCCGCAACGAACCTGAGGCCATGCGCAGGATCTTCATGGACGTCTACAACGTCAAGCGCCTCCAGCCGGGTACGACGACCGGGCTGCTCCCCGACACGCTCACCGTCAAGCACGACTGCTCGACGCTGGGCGGGAACAGCGGCTCACCCGTCTTCGACCTGGCCGACCACCGCGTCCTCGGCCTGCACTACGGGGGCCGGTACGGGTTCGGGAACTACGCGGTGCCGCTCTGGGAGCTGGTGGACGACCCGCTGCTCGACCGCGCGGGCGTCAACTGGGTCTGACCGTCAGCCGGCGCGCAGGGCGTCGCCGACGAGCCGGACCGCGCGGGAGAGGCGGCCGAGCTGCTGGAGCTCCACGGCGTACATGCGGATCGAGTTCTCGATGACGGTCTCGGCCACGCCCATCGACGGCAGCTCGGCCCGGCTGGTCTCCAGCGCCACCCGCACGGCGCGCATCTCGTGCTGCAGCTGCAGCTGCGCGTGCCGGGCGAGCAGGACGGGGCTGCGGGTCAGCGTGGAGTACGCGCCGTAGCGGGCCGGGAGCAGGTCCCGGAGCCACCGCATGGCCGTGCGTTCCCAGTCGTGCGTGCCGGGGGCCTTGACCTGGCAGGGCCAGTCCGGGCTGAGCGTGGGGGAGAGCGTCTGGCTCATTCTCGTCGCTTCCGAGTGGTGTCGAACTCTGATCGAGACATGGTGGGCGGCCCCGGTCCAGGGGTTGACCGGGGCCGCCGGGAGCGCTCTGGTGGATCCTCATGCCGGGGACCGGCACCCGGGCGGGACGTGAGGAGGAGTCGTCCCGCCCGGGTATCTGTTCCGGGAGAGCGTAGGGGTCGCTCTCCTTGGCGCTTGCTGGATCCGGCGCGCTGCTCAGTAAACATATATACCGTCGAGTAAACAAGAGAATGAAAAATTACATACGCCTCGACGGCGTGAAAGTGGACGGCCTCGTACCGGTTGAAATCCGGACCTAGAGGAAGAATCCGTGCTGGTCCGCTACCTGCTCGTAACCTTCGAGCCGTGCCTGCGTACGCTCCGGGTCCGCATCCGCCATCGCCTGGAGCAGGGCGGCCGACAGCACACCCGGCGCCGCGTAGGAGTCGAACACCAGCCGCGCCCCCGTCCCGGCCGCCAGCGTCACGTCCGCCTCCTCCACCAGCGGCCCCAGCGCGGAATCCGTGATCAGGGCGATCTTCAGACCGGTGTGCCGGGCCGCCCGCAGCGCCGACAGGGTCTCCTTGGCGTGCCGGGGCATGGCGAACGCCAACGCCCACGTCCCGCCGGCCTCCCGCGACTGCAGCAGCGCGTCGTAGGCCACGCTCCCGCCCCGCGTCACCAGCCGTACGTCCGGGTGGATGCGCCGGGCCGCGTACGCGAAGTACTCCGCCAGCGACACCGAGATCCGCAGGCCGAGCACCGTCAGCGGCACCGACCGGGCCAGCTCGCGGCCGATGTCCAGCACCTGGTTGGTGTCGGCCAGCAGCCTGCGCACGCTCTCCAGGTTCTCGATCTCGGCGTCCACCGCCGCCTGGAGCTCGTTGCGCCGGTACTGCTCACGGCTCTCCGGGGAGCCCGCGACCGCGCTCAGCGCCATCGGCTGCAGGGCGTCGCGCAGGGCCGGATAGCCGCTGAAGCCCAGGGCGGTCGCGAAGCGCGTCACCGACGGCTGGCTGACCCCCACCCGCTCCGCGAGCTCGGTGATCGACAGGAACGCCGCCTCGGTGAGGTGGTCGACCAGGTACTGGGCGATGCGCCGCTGGCCGGGGGAGAGCCGGTGGCCGTCGAACAGGGCGCGGACCCGGTCGCCCGGAGCACGCCCGTGGTCCGGCGCCTGCCCGGTCGTCGGCGTGATCGCAGCCGCCTGGGCGCGTTCCTGCTGCCCCGATGACACCGGTGGCCTCCCTCTCGCGTCACTCTTCCTCCAACATAGCTCACGCCCTGTGGTCGGCCGCCAGGTCGGCGGTGTCCTGACCGACCCGTGAGACGGGGCCCCGGCCCGCAGCTGTCGCGGTCTGCGGACCCCTGGAAATATGATGGGCCGGGCACTTCGGCGCGCCGCGCCGTGAAGGCCGTGAGCGCCGAGGCGCCGAGAACAGGGGACAAGCGGCCTATGGACGTGGAGGCACCCGGGAGCGGTCCGTGAACCCGCGCCGTGCACCGCGCCGCACCCCGCGTTCGGTCAGCGCGGACGACCTGCTGAGCACCCTGGGGCGGCTCACCGCCCGGGCGCGGGCGGGCGCCGAACACCAGCTGGCCCGCGTCGAGCTCGCCGAGGCCCTCCAGCGCGAGATGCTGCCCGCCTCACTGCCCTCCCTGCCGGGGCTGCGCACCGCGGCGCGCTACTCGCCCGCCCGCCACGGCCTCGACATCGGGGGCGACTGGTACGACGGCTTCCGGCTGGCCGAAGGCGCCCTCGCGTTCTCCATCGGCGACGTCCAGGGGCACGACGTGGAGGCCGCCGCCTTCATGGGGCAGGTCAGGATCGGGCTGCGCGCGGTCGGCTCGGTCGTCGCGGACCCCGGCGAGGTGCTCAGCAAGACCAACGACGTCCTGCTCTCGACGGGACCCGAACTCTTCGCCACCTGCAGCCTGCTCCGCTTCGACCCCGGGACCTGGGAGCTGCACAGCGCCCGGGCCGGCCACATACCCACCGTGTGGGCCACGGTCGACGGCCGCTACGGGATGACCGAGGACGAGGGCGGCCTGCCGCTTGGCATGCTCCCCGGCGCCGAATACCCCGTCACCCGCCGCCGTCTGGACCGGGCGGGCTCCATCGTCCTGCTCACCGACGGGGTCGTCGAAGGGCCGTCCTTCCCCATCGACGTGGGCCTCGAACGCGTCGTCGAGGTGGTGCGGGAGGCGGCGGGCGCCGACCCGGACGAACTCGCCGCCGAGGTGATGAAGGTGGCCGACTCCACCGGCCACGCGGACGACGCCGCCGTGCTCGTCATCAGCCACGACGCGGGCGGACCCGCATCCGGCTAGCGCGTGTCACACCCGCCCCGGGGCTGCGGTTGTTGTCTGATGCTGTGGTGCGCACCGTGGAATGGCGACGTCTCCTCGCAGACACCCTCCGGATCCTCGCCGTCGCGGCCGCCTACTACGCCACCGGACGGATCGGCCTCCAGCTGCGCGTCATCGTCGGGGGAGCCGAGGTCACCCCGCTGTGGGCACCCACCGGGATCGCCGTCGCCGCCCTGCTGTGGTGGGGCCTGCGGGTGTGGCCCGGCATCACCCTCGGCGCGTACCTCTCCATCGAGCACATCAGCACCTTCCAGCCCGCAGACCTCGGGCTCCTCGTCGGCAACACCCTGGCCCCCGTGTGCGCGTACCTGATGCTCCGCCGGGTGGGCTTCCGCCCCGAGATGGACCGGCTGCGGGACGGGCTGGCCCTGGTCTTCCTGGGCGGGCTGCTGCCGATGCTGATCAGCGCCACCATCGGCGCCGCGACGCTCGAGGCCACCGGCGACCTGCCGCCGGACCAGTTCTGGTCGGTGTGGGCGGCGTGGTGGACCGGCGATGCGATGGGCGTGCTCCTGGTGACCCCGGTGCTGCTCGTCCTGCCGCGGCTGCGCAGGCCCGAGGACCCGCTCCGGGCGGCCGAGGCGGCGGCGCTGTTCGCGGGCTGCGCGGCCGTCACCGTCTTCGCCGCCCGCAGCTCCCTGTCGCTGCTCTTCCTGGTCTTCCCGATGCTGATCTGGGTGGCGGTGCGCTTCCAGCACTCCGTGGGGGCTCCGTGCGCGCTGCTGGTGTCCGTCCTCGCCATCTGGGCGGCCATCGACCAGGCCGGGCCCTTCGCCCGGCACAGCCTGTTCGACGTCATGGTCAACCTCCAGGGCCTGAACGGATCGGCCGCGCTGACCGTGCTGCTGCTGTCCGCGCTGGTCACCGAGCAGAACAACATCCGCCTGAAGATCGAGCAGTTGTGCGACGAGCTCGCCGAGGTGGTCGACCGGCTCGCCCCCGGCCGGCCGGACGAACAGGGGGAGGGCCGGGGGAGGAGCGAGGGGGGAGGGTGAGGTGAGGCTGAGGGAGGACGGCGGGGGCGGTCGGCGGACGGGGCGTCAGTGGCCGGGCCCGGCACGCCCGTTCGCGAGGCGCGCACGGCCCCGGGCCGTAAAACGGGTCCACCCGGCAGCGCGGGGGGCGCTGCCGGGTGGAGGTGCGGGGGAGGGGCGGCCTCAGCCCTTGGGGACCTGGATGACGACGGTGCTGCACACCTTGTCGGCGAAGGTCTGCTTCTTGTCGTCCCACAGCGGCCACAGCCAGCCGATGTAGCAGGGGATGCCGTCGAGGATGTGGGCCAGCTTGCGGACGAACGCCATGCCGAAGCCGAGGACGTTGCCGTCGGCCTCGCGGCGCAGGCTGATGCCGACGATCTTCTTGCCGGTCGTCTGGCCGGTGGAGCCTTCCTTGTACAGCTGGAAGAAGCCCATGCCGATCGCGTACACCACGCCGATCATGAAGAAGACGCCCGGCTCGTCCGGGTTGTCACCGGTGGCGAGGTCGATGAAGCCGAGCAGGTACATCGGCACGACGGTGATCAGGACGTCGAGCAGGTACGCGCCGAAGCGCTGGCCCCAGTGGGCGAGCGGCGGCATTCCGGCGCCCGGCATGCCCGGCATGCCCGGCATGCCCGGGGCGGGGTAGCCGCCGTACGGGGCCGCCGGCGGCTGCTGGGGGTAGCCGTACTGCGGGGCGGCCTGCGGGGGCTGCTGCTGCGGGTAGCCGTACTGCGGGGGGACACCCTGGGGGGCCTGCTGCGGGTAACCGGGCTGACCCTGCGGGGGCTGCTGGCCGTACGGGTTGTTCGGGTCGCCGAAGCTCATGTGGCGAAATCTCTCCGGTGTCGGAAACGGGGACGATGCGGAACCGAGCGGAGAAACGACACCATGTGACCGGTTTGCCCCCCTGAGCTGCCGCGATGTTGCGGGCTCATCGTGGTCGGTCGATCGACCGCTTGTCCAATCCTCGCCCCTGCGTGGACGGTGCGGCCGCCTGCGCAGAGGACCGGCAGGGGGTGGCCGGATTCGGTTCCTTCGGGCGCCGACTCCGGTGACTGGGTGGTAACTTCCGCGAGTTGATCTTGCCTGCGGTCTCGATGCCGCGACGGCGATCCCTCGTTCAAGGAAGTCATATTGCACCGCCATTTCCTTCACCGCCCCTCCGCACTCGTCACCCGCGCAGCGGCCTCGGCCGCGCTGCTGGCCCTGTTCTCCGCCGTCCCGGCCGCGGCCGCGACGGGCGCCGGCGCCACCGGGACACCCCACCTCGACACGGTCGAGCAGTCGCTGCGCCAGGTGTCCCCCGGCCTCGAAGGCCAGGTGTGGGAGCGCACGGCCGGCAACACGCTCGACGCCTCGGCCCCGGGCGGCGGCGACTGGCTGCTGCAGACGCCCGGTTGCTGGGGTGACGACACCTGCGCCGCGCGGCCCGGTACGCAGCGCCTGCTGGGGAAGATGACGGAGAACATCTCCCGGGCCACCCGGACCGTCGACATATCGACCCTCGCGCCCTTCCCCAACGGCGCGTTCCAGGATGCGGTCGTGGCGGGTCTGAAGTCCTCCGCGGGGCGCGGGAACAAGCTCAAGGTGCGCATCCTCGTCGGCGCCGCGCCGGTCTACCACCTGAACGTGGTGCCGTCGAAGTACCGCGACGAGCTGGTGGCCAAGCTGGGTCCGGACGCCGCGAACATCGACCTCAACGTCGCCTCCATGACCACCTCCAAGACCGCGTTCTCCTGGAACCACTCCAAGCTCCTGGTGGTGGACGGCCAGTCCGTGATCACCGGCGGCATCAACGGCTGGAAGGACGACTACCTGGAGACCGCCCACCCGGTCGCCGACGTCGACCTCGCGCTGCGCGGTCCGGCCGCCGCCTCCGCGGGCAAGTACCTCGACGAACTGTGGTCCTGGACCTGCCAGAACAAGGGCAACATCGCCAGCGTCTGGTTCGCCTCCTCCAACGGCGCCGGCTGCATGCCCTCGATGGCCAAGGACAACGCCCCCTCGGCGTCCGCGGCGAGCCCGGCGAACGCGGGCGGGGTGCAGGCCATCGCCGTCGGCGGCCTCGGCGTCGGCATCAAGCGCAACGACCCCGCCTCCCCCTTCCGGCCGACCCTCCCGAGCGCGCCCGACACCAAGTGCGTCGTCGGCCTGCACGACAACACCAACGCCGACCGGGACTACGACACCGTCAACCCGGAGGAGAGCGCGCTGCGGACGCTGATCTCCAGCGCCACCTCGCACATCGAGATCTCCCAGCAGGACATGAACGCGACCTGCCCGCCGCTGCCCCGTTATGACATCCGCGTCTACGACGCCCTCGCCGCGAAGATCGCCGGCGGTGTGAAGGTGCGCATCGTCGTCAGCGACCCGGCCAACCGCGGCGCCGTCGGCAGCGGCGGCTACTCGCAGATCAAGTCGCTGTCGGAGATCAGCGACACCCTCCGCGACCGCCTCGCCCTCGTGACCGGCGACCAGGGCACGGCGAAGGCCGCGATGTGCTCGAACCTCCAGCTGGCCACGTTCCGCAGCTCGCAGAGCCCGAAGTGGGCCGACGGCCGTCCGTACGCCCAGCACCACAAGGTGGTCTCGGTGGACGACTCGGCCTTCTACATCGGCTCGAAGAACCTCTACCCGGCGTGGCTCCAGGACTTCGGCTACGTGGTGGAGGATCCGGCCGCGGCCGTGCAGCTGAAGGACCAGCTGCTGGCCCCGCAGTGGCAGTACTCCCGGGCGACCGCGACGGTCGACCACGAGCGCGGCCTCTGCCAGGGCTGAACCGGCTCCGCGCCTGACCGCCCGACCGCCTGACCGCCCGGTCCGTACGTGTCATACGGACCGGGCGGTCGGCGGATGGGGGGCCTCAGTGGAAGAGCATGGAGGCGTCGCCGGCCGCCGTGGTCACCGAGCCGGGGCACAGGAAGCTGCCGGAGACCTTGGTGGCGGTGAACGCCTGGTTGACGTACTTGCGGGTGGAGGCGTCACGGTTCCACGCGATGTTCGTCGCCTTGAATCGGCAGCTGATGAAGGACTGCTTGCCGGTGATGTCGATGACGTCCGTCTTCGCCGTGCCGGCGGCGTCGTCGAAGGTGAAGACGGGGTTGTTGTTGAGGGTGGCGGTGATGCCGCCGCCGCAGCTCAGGTTGCCGCCGGGCGCGTTGATGGTCGTGCGGTCGACGCTCAGCGTGCTCGGGGGGCTGGCGCTGGTCCGTGCGTTGGTCCAGGTGCAGGTGTTGCCGGCGACCACGATGACGCCGTCGAGCTGTTGGTCGGCCGCGGGTCCCAGGGCGCTCGCCGGCACCGCACCGCCGACGAGCAGCGCGGCGGCCATGGCGGCCGTGCCCGTCCAGGTCGAAATCCTCATGCTGTCGCTCCTCTTCGCCACGTCCTCGTGGGGTGTGTGAGCACGGCACGGGGGCCGCGCCGGCGTGCACCCGGCCGGCGGAGGCGGTTTCCGTCGTCCGGCCGGGGGAGAGGGTTCTGCGTTTCGCCAGGGAAGGTCCCACGAGGACCATGAAATGTCAGGGCCATGCCAAGAGAATGGCCGGATGGCTCCCGGTGGCGTGATTCCGGCGGCCCGTACGGCGGCCCGTACGGCGGCCCGTGAGGCCACCCGAACGGGCGCGCGTACGACCGCCCGAACGGTGCCGGCCATCGCCCGTGCATCATGGGGCAATCGACCCGTGAGGACACCCAGGACACCCATGAACCGGCACCCCGACACCGCACAACTCCCGCGCCCCTTCGACGAATCGTTCGCGGCCGACCCGCACGCGCTCTACGCCCGGCTGCGCGCCGCCGGATCGGTGCACCGCATCGCCCTGCCCGACGGCTCGCCCGTCTGGCTCGTCACCCATGAGGCGGACGTGCGCGCCGGGCTCAACGATCCGCGGCTCTCGGTCAACAAGCGGCACTCCACCACCGGCTTCAGCGGCTTCTCCCTGCCGCCCGCCCTCGACAGCAACCTCCTCAACATCGACCCCGAGGACCACCTGCGCCTGCGCCGCCTGGTCTCCAAGGGCTTCACCCCCCGCCACGTCGAAATGCTGGGCGACGCCGTACGGGCCTGTGCCCGCGACCTCGCCGCCCGCCTCGAAAAGGCGATCGCCGACGACGGCGAGGCCGACCTCGTCGCCGCGTACGCCCACCCCCTGCCCCTGCGGGTCATCGGCGCACTGCTGCACATACCCGACGCCGACCAGGAGCGGTTCGCCGGCTGGATCTCCACCATGCTCGCGCCCCGCTCCCGCGAGGAGCTGGGCGCGGCCGTGGGGTCGGTCCACCGGTTCCTCGTCGACCTCGTGGCCGAGCGGCGCGCCCGCCCGGGCGACGACGTGCTCTCCGACCTGATCGCGGCCCGCGACGAGGACGACCGGCTGACCGAGGACGAGCTGGTCTCCCTCGCCTTCCTGATCCTGATGGCGGGCAGCGAGACCGTCCAACACGTCATCAGCGCCGGCGCCCTCACCCTGATGACCCACCCCGAGCAGCTGGCCGCCCTGCGAGCGGACCCCGCGCTGCTGCCCGCCGCCGTCGAGGAACTGCTGCGCCACACCTCGTCCAACCAGACCGCGGTCCGCCGCTTCCCGACCGAGCCCGTCGAGATCGGCGGCGTACGGATCCCGCCCGGCGACACCGTCCTGTTCTGCCTGGCCTCCGCGCACCGCGACCCGGCCCGCTACCCCGACCCCGACCGCTTCGACCTCGCCCGTGCGGACAAGGCCCATCTCGCGCTCGGCCACGGCCTGCACTACTGCCTGGGCGCCCCGCTGGCCCGCCTGCAACTCACCATCGCACTGGGCACCCTCCTCGACGTGCTGCCCGCGCTCCGTCCGGCCCGGCCGGTCGACGAGCTCCCCTGGGCCGCCACGTTCCGCTTCCACGCGCTGCGGGCCCTGCCGGTCACCACCGCGACCGCCGGGACCCCGTAGCCGAGCGGGGGAGGCGGGCTCCCCGATGGCGGACGGCGGGGCCGCGTCCGGATGCGGCCCCGCCGCCGGGGGCGGAGGCTGGGCCCATGCACCATGCGCCGATCACCGTCCACCGGATCGCGCCGGCGGGCGGCCGCCGGGTCTCCCTGCGGGCCGAGGGCCGCGACTCGGTCCTGGGCCTCGCCCGCAGCGACGCCGACGTGATCGAGTTCCTGCGCCGGGCCGGCGTGCCCGACCCCGACGAGGTGGTCCTCGGGGACTCCGCCCTCATCGAGTGGATGACCGACGACCCGCACGCCTACGACGCGGAGCCCTCGGACACCGACATCCCCTGACGCGGCCCCGCTTCCCGGGCACCGGCGCGGCACCATGGAGGACGGCGGCCGACCGCGGCCGTACCGCACCGGTCCGGGAGAGCCCGGAGAGAAGGGGAGCCGGCACCATGCTGAAGGACTTCGCCGACCTGTCCACGCCGCTCATCGCCGACGCGTGCGTGCGCACCGGCGTGCCGCTGCGCGTGGCACCGCCCGGCGTCGGGGCGGTGGTGACGGGCGGGCGGGTCGCCGGGCCCGTGCTCCCCGTACGCCACTACGGCAGCGTCGACGTGTTCCTGGAGGCGTACGGGCGGGCCGAGCCCGGCGACGTCCTGGTCATCGACAACGGCGGCCGCACCGACGAGGCCTGCGTCGGCGACCTGGCCGTCCTGGAGGCCGCGTCCGCCCGGATCACGGGCCTGGTGGTGTGGGGGCTGCACCGCGACACGCCCGAGCTGGCGGAGATCGGCCTCCCGGTGTTCAGCTACGGCGCCTACCC
Source organism: Streptomyces sp. NPDC032472 (assembly GCF_040636955.1). Classification (NCBI taxonomy): domain Bacteria; kingdom Bacillati; phylum Actinomycetota; class Actinomycetes; order Kitasatosporales; family Streptomycetaceae; genus Streptomyces; species Streptomyces sp. NPDC032472. Next base: position 11,770 of record NZ_JBEZVK010000075.1, on the reverse strand, counting down.
GGCCGGACCCGTCCGGCTGGACGAGCGGGAGCCGGAGGCTCTGAGCAGCGCCCGGTTCGGGCCGCACCGGGTGACCGGAGAGGACTTCGTCTTCGGGGACGCCGACGGGGTGCTGTTCGTCGGCGCCGCCCGGGTCGAGGAGGTGCTGGAGACCGCCCTGCGGATCAGCGCGACCGAGCGCGAGCAGGCCCGCCGGATCCGGGCGGGCGAGACCCTGCGCCACCAGACCGCCTTCGAGGACTACCTCGTCCTGCGCGAGGCCGACCCCTCGTACACCTTCCGCCGCCACCTGCGGCGTACCGGCGGCGCCATCGAGGAGTGACACACGGTGCGGCGGGCCGGGTTGGGCCGGGCTTCCCACCCGACCCGCGGCACCCGACCCGCCGCAGCCGTCAGGCCGTGCCCGCCGCCCGGGCCGGCGCGGGGCACGTCGTGTCCCCGCCGGGCAGGGTGCCGTCCAGCAGGTACGCCTCGACGTGCGCGTCGACGCAGGCGTTGTGGTTCTGGAACTGGCCGTGGTCACCGCCCTCCACCGTGACCAGCCGCGAACCGGCCAGCGCCCGGTGGGCGCGCTGTACGCCCTCGTAGTGCGTGGCCGGGTCCTTCCGCGAGCCGAGCATCAGCACCGGCGGCAGCCCCTCGCCGGTCACCTTCACCTGCGGGGTCCGCATCCGCGGCCAGTTCGTGCAGACGGAGGCGAATGTCAGCTCGCGCGCCCCGACCAGTGGATGGGTCCGCGTGGACTCCTCGCTGTGCCGCACCCAGGAGCGGGTGTCGCGGTTCCAGGCCGTGTCGCCGCAGGTGACCGTGAAGAAGTCGGCGGCGAAGCCGGCCTGCAGCGGGTGCTTGAGCTGTTCGGCGACGGCCTTGCGCGCCGGGGCCGGGGCCTGGTCGGGGTGCTGGAGGAGGCCCAGCAGCTGGGCGAGGGCCGGGAACTTCTCCTCGTTGTACATCGCGTCGCTCGTGGCGGCGTCGAGGTGGTTCGCCGTGATGACCGTCCCCTCGATGTCGAGGGGGTGTGCGCTCAGGGCGGCCCGCAGCCGCTCGTACCCGCCGCGGACCTCCTCCGGTGTGCGCCCCTGGTGGTACGAGGCGTCGTTGCTGGCGAGCCACGGCAGGAAGTCCTGCTCGTAGCGGCGCTGGAAGCTCAGCGGCTGGCCCGTCATGAACGACTCCCAGCTCCCGGAGAAGTCGACGCTGCTGTCGAGCACGACCCGTTCGACGCTGCGCGGGAACTCGGTGGCGTAGTACGCGCCGAGGAAGCCGGCGTACGACGGCCCGTAGTACGAGACCTTCGGCACGCCCAGCAGCTGCCGGTACAGGTCCATGTCGTGGACCGCCTGGTCGGTGGTGACGTACGGCAGCAGGTCCCCCGAGTTGCGCCGGCAGTCCCGTACGAAGTCGCGGGCCCGGTCGACCGTCCGCCGGAGCGCCTCGGGGGAGCGGTCGCGCAGGTCGCCGCCGGTGAACAGGGCGTCGACCTCGTCCTGGTCGGAGCAGACCACGTTCGTGCTCGCGCCGACGCCCCGCTGGTCGAAGCCGACGATGTCGTACGCGGCCGCCAGCTTCGGGCTGTACGAGGCCAGCCGCGCCGGGCGCGGCAGGCCCGAGGCGCCGGGGCCGCCCGCCGCCATCATCAGCACGCCCTTGCGCGCGGCCGGGTCCGGCGCGCGCAGGCGGGAGACCGCGATGGTCAGGGAGGGGCCGGCGTCCGGGTGGTACCAGTCCCGCGGCACCGTCATCGACGCGCACTCCAGCGGAGCCGAGGCACAGGGCTGCCAGTCGAGCTTCTGCTGCAGGTAGCGCGCCGGGACGGCGGGAGCGGCTCCGGCGCCGAAGGCGCTTCCGGGGCCGGCTCCGGCTGCGGTCGTTGCCGCGCCCGCAGTTCCCGCGGGCAGGGCCGTCGCGGCGAGCAGTCCGCAGGCCGCGGCCGCGAGCCATCGGGCGGGCTTGGTGAACAGGTGCATGGTGTGTCTCCCCCTCGGGGCCTGTCGGTCGACTCGATCCTCGCCCGGCGGACCGTCCCCGTTCGATGGCACTGCCATCCGTTCCGGGGGTGGCACCAGTGCCACCCCCCGGCTGCGCCAACTCATGGTGAAGGCTTGGAAGAACCGATACTTCAGGCCTCTGTGGCTGTTTCCCGACCGGCGCTACATTGCCCAGGCCGCAACTGAGCGGCGCGAGGGGGGGCGGGGGCGATGGGCTCGGGGTTCTTCGCGAAACTGGGCGGTGCGGCCGGCACCAAAACGGCCGCCGTGGCGGCTGCGGGCGCCCTGGCGGTGTCCGGCGCCGTGGGCGCCGGGGTGTGGTGGGCGACGGTGGACCCCGGTCCGCGGCTCGCCGTCGTACAGCGCAGCCAGTCCGTCTCCGTCGCACCCGGCAGCGAGCAGAGCACGCTCGTCGGCTGCCAGTCGCACGAGACCCCGATCGGCGGCGGGTACGCCATCGACGGCGCGGGCTTCGCCACCAGCAGCTACTTCCTCGGCGACCACTGGCGGGCGGTCGCGGTCAACCCCGGGGACGCGGCGGCCACCCTCACCGTGTACGCCCTGTGCATCAACGCGCGGGTGGAACGCCAGTCCGCACTGGACTTCAAGTGGCAGGCGCCCGCGTTCCGCGACCGGGACAACAAGGTGACCTCGATGGGTGACGGCACCTCCATCCGCGACCTGACCACCGAGGGGCCGTACGCGTACGCGGCCCACCACCCCGCCGCCGAGCCGGCCTGCGCCGGCGGCTACACGCCCGTCGCCACCGAGTTCCTGGCCGGCCGGACCGTGCAGGGCAAGTCCGCGGTCCCGGTGCCGCTCGAGGAGCTGAGGCCCCTGACCGCGGCGCCCGGCGCCACCCCGACCCAATGGCAGGTGTCCGTCAACCCGGGCACGGCGCTGAGCGACCGCCCCTTCCACCTCCCCAGGTCGGAGGACGCGGGTCGGGAGACCCGGATCCTGGACCCGCAGCCGCCCCAGGCGAACTTCGCGGTCGGTGTCCGGCCGGTCTGCGTGCGGGTGAAGTCGTCCGCCACCGCCACCGCGGAGGTGGCGGTGGCCGCGGGCGGCCGGGCGGACGCCGCCGTACGCTGCCCGAAGGACAAGCTCGTGGTGGGCGGCGGCTTCCACTTCCCCGCGCCCAACGAATCCGAAGGCGCCGAGGCCCCGCAGCGCTTCTTCGGCGACGGCTTCCTGTACGCGGCCGCGGACGCGCCCGCCCGGGGGGAGCCGACCGGTACCGCCGTGAAGGCGTGGCACGTCACCGGCGTCAACCAGCAGAAATCCGGGGAGATGTACCGCAACACCGTCTGGCTGGAGAAGAGCGACCGCGAAACCCTCACGGGCAACGCCTACTTCGACAACCACGGGCACGGCGCCGACGACCAGGTACTGCGCGGCGCCACGATGCCCGCACAGCAGCCGGTGGTCGCCACCGTGGTCTGTGCGAGTTTCGACGCCGAGCCGACGTCGCCCCCGAAGAAGGCCGTCGCGCCCCTGCAGCCGAAGGTCCCGCCCGTGGTCACGGCGAGCCCCTCGGACTCCGCGGTTCCGCCCGGGGCGAGCCCCTCGGGATCGCCCAACCCCGGCCCCACCGCCTCACCCGGACAGTCCGCCTCGCCCGGCGCATCGGCCACACCCCGCGCATCGGCCACCCCGGGCCCCGGGCAGTCGTCCCCTCCGCCCGGGAACAACTCCCCCTCCCCGCGGCCGCAGCCGCCCCAGGTGTCCGTCTCCCAGCCGCAACAGGGCGGCACCCTGCGACGCGGCTGCGAGGAGTCGTTCACCGGCAGCGCCCGCACTCGGCCGGGCGACCGCCCGCTGACCGATCCGGGGGACACCGCCTGGCGGATCAAGGGGCCGAACGGGCCGGTGGCGCTGGGTTCGGGAGCGTCCGGCCGCTTCCTCGTACCCCTGCTGCCCGACGGCACGTACCCGCTAGTATTCACCGCCACTGACCCGGCCTCCGGACTCACCGGCAGCGCCGAGATCCCGATCCGGATCATCGGCTGCCTGCGCTGAGGACGCAGGTCCGCCACCGATCCAGGAGGTACGTGTGTCCGCCGCGTCGAGCTATGCGGCCGGGGCCTGCGAAGTGCCGTTGCTGGGCGACACGATCGGGGAGAACCTGGACCGCACCGTGCGCCGTTTCCCCGACCGCGACGCGCTGGTGGAGGTGGCCACGGGGCGGCGGTGGACGTACGCGCAGTTCGCGGCGGACGTCGACGCCCTGGCGCTCGGCCTGCTCGGCCTGGGCATCGCGCAGGGGGACCGGGTCGGCATCTGGTCCCCCAACCGCGCCGAGTGGACGCTGGTGCAGTACGCCACCGCGCGGATCGGGGCGGTCCTGGTCACGGTGAACCCCGCCTACTGCGCCCACGAGTTGGAGTACGTGCTGCGGCAGTCCGGTATCCGGCTGCTGGTCGCGGCGGACCGCTTCAAGACCTCCGACTACGCGGGCGTGATCGAGGAGGTGCGGCCGCGCTGCCCGGAGCTGGAGTTCACCGTCCTGCTCGACGGGCCCGACTGGACCTCCCTGCTGGAGCGGGGCCGCCGCGGCGACCGGGCCGACCTGGAGCGGGCGGCCACCGGGCTGAGCCCCGACGACCCCGTCAACATCCAGTACACCTCGGGGACCACCGGTTTCCCCAAGGGCGCGACCCGAGTCCGTCAAGATCGCGGGGCGACGGGGAGACCTGTCTCCGGCAATGCAGGAGTCGCGAGGGCGTCAGTGGGCTGAGTGGCATGGACGGCCTGCAAGGCCCCTGCGTCAGCATTCGCTCCGGCCGTCGAAAGCTACGTTGTGCAGAGGTGGCTGGACCGCCTAACTAACGCCGATGAGGAAGATCCCCTCCTCATCGTCGTGGCCGAGCGCTGGGGGGCCCTCACGCAGCCTGAGGAGACAGCGGAGATCGAGGAGGCCAGGGCCGCCCTGAAGGCCGCTGAAGCACAGATGGAGCGCCTCCTCCGTGACCGGCGAAAGGGTCTCTACGAGGGGCCCGCCGCGCGCTTCTTTGAGCCGGCGTGGCAGGACGTGAATCAGGACATGGAAGCGGCACGTAAAACGCTGAAGGCTGTCGGTGGGGCTACCGTCGACATTAGCTTCCTGCTGGAGCCTGAGGCGGCAAGGGAAGCATGGGAGGCCGCGGACGGCAGTATGAAGCGCGAGCTTCTGCGGCTTGCTATCGACGGGCTGACGGTCACGAAGGCTGAGACGACGCGCGATCGGGCGCGGTTCGACGGATTCAGCCGGGTGGAAATCCGGTGGGCCTCCGTAGAGTCGATCTAGGTAACAACAAGATAACGAAGTCGAGCGCGTCGGCCTCAACTCCGCCGCGCTCGGTGCGTCGTCGACAGGCGGATCCGAGACCACCTCGTCGGCCCGTCTCCTCCTCGCGCCCCGTCGGAGCGGCCGATCGCGTCGCGGAGAGTCACGACTGAGTGGCGCTCGTCGCACTGCGTGACGTCAGATGCCAATCCGGCGTCGAAAGTGTCCTACCAACCATCACTTTCATTTTTCCCTTAACGCGGTATAGAGAAAGGTGAAAAAGGGGTTTGGTAGAGCACTCTGCACACTGGCCTGACACGGGGACGGACGAGGCAAAGTGATGACGTCCCCCCATAACACTAGTAGAGGGAAGATCCGCGACCGTCGCGAATGGCGGGCGGCCCGACTTCCCTCCGACGGCCGGCGCCGCTCCTGCGCTCCCCGCGCTCTCCTCCGGGTAGATGCGCGGTCGAGCGGCGCCGGCTGTTCCATGACGCACGACGGCTCACCCGCCCTCCGGGGCCACTGGGTCGCCCACAACGCGTTTGACTCCGCTGCGCGTTATAAACAGCTGGTGAACCTAGGGCTGCTCAGGTCAAGCCCACTGCTCCTGTAGCTCAGTGGTTAGAGCGTCCGCCTGTCGAGCGGAGGGCCGCCGGTTCGAATCCGGTCGGGAGCGCCGGCACAGCGTACGACCCGCGGACCGACGAGGGTACGAAGCTGCGTCCCCCACCCTGGCGACGAGGTGGACCGGCCACGGGCCGGGTTGATATTCGACGCGCACCCCTGACGGTCGGTCCCGTCGGGGGTGGCTAGCCCCCGTAGCTCAGTGGTAGAGCGGCGTCCTCGTAAGACGCGGGTCGCAGGTTCGAATCCTGCCGAGGGCTCCAGCGTTGCGCGGTGTGAGGCAGTACACGCGCGCCGGGGATGTTCATCCGGCGGTGGAATCGCAGGTTCGAATCCTGCCGCGACGCTGCACACCCGGGCCTCACGGTCCGGAAGAGAGGGCTGTGGGGACGGTTGTGTACCGCCCCCACCACCCTGGCTAAGCGTCGTGCTTGACGTACTGAAGGACCACCATGCCCGCCGTAAACGCGGCGGCGAATGCGCTACCGGCCGAGCCGACGCCCACGAGAGGGCCGGCCTTCAGCCCCGTAACGACGATGTACGTGACGAGTGCGATAAGCGCAGCGACGAGAGCCACGATTGCGATGTCACGGCCGGGATGGTTACACACGCGCTGACGGGTCGTGTTAGTCGACACTACCGTTCCTCCATGCTGTTGTGGCGAACCGCTGACTGAGGACACACCTCACCTAGGGCGAGGCGCGAGGCCGTCAGCAGTCGGCAGGCGCTTACGCCTGTAGCCACATGTGCAACATGGGGATCTCCAAAGGTAGTTGGCTATCGATCACACACTATCGCGCTGCGCACCGTGTGCGCAACGGGACGTAGCTCAGCGGTAGAGCGCCGGCTTTGGGAGCCGGACGCCGCAGGTTCGAGTCCTGCCGTCCCGACTTACTGAGGCCTCGTGAAGACGAGGTTCGCGTGTCGCTGGAGCCCATCGCCCTCGAACTGTGTGCTGGCCAACGCCCACCCGATCGCCGTGACGTTCTGGATCGCCTTCGCGAGGTCGACGTCCTGGCCCCCGGGGCGCGGGTAGAACTTCCGGATGAACACCGTGTCGCCGGCCTTCCACGCGTCGCCAGCCGCCTCGTCGATGGGCGGAATCGAGATCTTCTTGAGGAGCTTCTTCAGCATGCGCTGAGCGTAGGACACCCCTTGCGGCTCCGTCTTCCCTTCCGGAGACGGGGCTTTCGCATGCACGTTGGGAGGTAGCCGGATGGCGGGGGACGGAAGCGACCGACGGCAGCGTCTCCCGAAGGACTGGCCCCGGATCCGGCGCCGGATCATCCGCCGCGACGGCGGGGTCTGCACGGCTCGCTACAGCGACGGCCGACGGTGCGAACTGCCCGGGACGGACGTCGACCACATCATCCCCGGAGACGATCACCGGGACGAGAATCTTCAGCTCCTCTGCCCGTGGCACCACGCGCGGAAGAGCGCCAACGAGGGCGGCACAGCAGCCGCCAGGACCCGCGTACAGACCCGCCGGCCGACGGCGACACATCCCGCGCTGGAGGACGACTGATGGCGGACACGATGAAGGCGGGATCCCGCTCTACGTACACCCCGGGACGAACTCCCGTGCATGGGCTGCTCTGTCGGCTGACGATCAGCCTGTCTCGTGGGTCGTGGTGAACCAGAACTCAGGCCCCGGTAGTCCGGAGGACACCGTCCTGACGGCCGCCGCAAAGGCGGTGGGGTCGGGTGCAGTGCTCTGCGGGTACATCGAACACAACTATGGTGCGGTCCTCGATTTTGACATGAAGGGCCAGGCGCAGGAATGGGTCAGCCGAGGGATCGCGGGCGCCTTCATCGACCGTGTCTCGTCCGACGCTGCTGACGTCCAGGACGTCGCGCGCACGGTGCTGCACCTACGGGAGGCCGGCATCGCATACGTGGTTCTCAACTGCGGTACGGTGCCCGCCCCTGCGGTGGTGGACCTGGCCGACGTTGTGGTGACCTTCGAGGGCAGCATGGCCGCGTACCGTGCGCTGACGCTGCCTGACTGGCTCACTGCCCTCCAGCCGGAGCGCACGGCCCACCTGATCTACGAGGCCGCGGCAGACGAGGCAGTTGAGGCCGTGGGCCTGGCCCGTAGGCGCGGCTGCCACCACGTCTATGCGACGTCGGCCACCTTCGCCAGTGGCAACCCCTGGAGCACGCTGCCTGACTACTGGCCTCGCACGGTGGCTGCACTGACGCGCTACCCATCGCGATCCACGCATGTGTGGCCCCGATGAGCGCGGGCGCGCACGTGGTCCTGGAGGAGCGGGACGACACGGGCGAGGATGGTGTCAGCGTGACGCACGTGATCGTCAACGGCGTGGATCTTGGACGTGTTGGAGCTGACCTGAGGATCAAGGTTGGCACGAATGGATCGCCGACGACGATCAAGGTGACCTTGATCCCGAGCCGACTTGAGATCCGCGGCTCGCTGGCCGAGGAAGATCGTCAAGGATCCCGCGTCGGCTTCACCGCCAAGAACCTTCCTGCTTCGGTCGGGCCAGATGCGGGGCGCGCTCGGCCCGACCACATGTGTGGTCGAAACCAGAGCCGCCCGACGGCGACCAACTAAAGGCCGCGCGAATCTGAGGTGGAACAGACCTCTCGAATCGAGTGACGGTTTCCCCGTCCCGCGGTTCGGACGTCGGACCCTGCCCCGCGGGCGCAAGGACGTTGCCGCCCTCGCTCAGAAGGGCCGACGTTGGCCCCTCTTGGACGCAAGCTAGCAGCGTGATCCGTTTGGACGCCAACGACTCAGGTCAGCGGCCTGCAACTGCACTTGAAAGGAGGTGTCATGGCCGGACGAGGCCCCGCCCCAAAGGACCCGTCGAAGCGCCGCCGGCGTAACGCCACGGAGCCGGAGACGGTGATCGTCCCGGACGACGAGCTTCGCGGTCCAGAGCTCCCGGAGGGCGTTCTAGGCGTCGACGAGGCGACGGGGGAGTGCCTTCCCTGGCACCCCATGACTCAGCTCTGGGGGGACTCCTGGCGGGAGTCAGCGCAGGCGCAGACCTTCGTAGCGACTGACTGGCTGTTCCTCATCGACGCAGCCCTGATGCATCACACAATGTAGGCCAAGGGCCGATGGGAGTTCGCATCTGAAGTGCGCCTCAGAGCCGCCAAATTCGGCGCCACACCGGAAGACCGAGCCAGGCTGAAGCTGAAGGCCGACGACCCCGCGAACGCCCGCCAGATGGCCATACAGCGCCCCGACAACGTGTCGGACACGTGTATCCGCGGGAGATCGAGGAGTTCCTCCACGCCCACCCCGACGTGCTGGACGTCCAGGTCATCGGCGTGCCCGACGCCAAGTACGGCTAGGAGCTGATGGCGTGGGTGCGGATGCGCGAGGGGACCGAGCCGCTCACGGCCGAAGCCGTCCGCGCCTACTGCGACGGACGGCTGGCCCACTTCAAGATCCCGCGCTACGTCCACGTCGCGGAGGAGTTCCCCATGACCGTGACCGGGAAGATCCGCAAGGTCGAGATGCGCGAGATGGCCACGCGCCTGCTGGACCTACCCGCTTGACAGCGCGGGCGTTACGGCGGGTCAGTCGCGCGGAGACAGCTCGGCCATGGCGCTCCAGCCCTGGCCGGGCACCTCGACGTGGATGATCTCCGGGGTGGTGGCGATGGCGCCGGCCAGCGTCTCCATCCCGGCCTTGAAGTGGTCCGAGGCGACGTGCGCGGCTCCTGCCTCGGCGTCCACGAAGGCCTCCAGGAGCGTGTACTTGTTCGGGTCGTCGACACTGCGCGACCAGTCGTAGAAGAGGTTCCCCGGCTCGTTGCGGGTGGCACGGGTGAAGTCGTCGACGAGCGTGAGCCAGTTGTCGCTGAACTCGGGACGGACGTCGAACCTGACGGCAATGAAGATCATGCGGACCACCTTGGCAGGCGGCCGGGCCCGGTGCACGCCGCGGCACCCGGTTTTCCGGCAGCATCGGAAAAACGGTCCCGCAGGCGGGTCACCCGCAGCCCGCGGCCGCCTGCGCCAGCGCCGCCCGGATCTCCTGCGGGCGCCGCCGGAACTCCCCGGTCGGCAGCGACACCGACAGGGCGTGCACGGCCCCGCCGTCACGGCCCCGCCCGCCCTCGCGCCCGCGTGGCAGGGCCACCGCCAGGCAGGTGTACGCGGGATCGACCTCCCCGACCGACACCGCGAAGCCCTGCCCGCGCACCCGGGACAGCTCCGCCTCCAGAACCTCGGCGCAGGTGATGGTGGCCCGGGTCAGCCGGGGCATCCCGTGCTCGGCCAGGTACCGGCGCAGCACCGGCCGGGGCAGCTCGGCCAGCAGCGCCTTGCCGTGCGCGGTGGCGTGGGCCCGGGTCTCGCGGCCCGGGGTGAACGGGTTGCCGGTGTCGGTGACCGGAGCCGTCGTGTCGACCACCGTGATCAGCCCGCCGCGGTAGGCGGTGTAGTACGCCTCGGCCCCGGTCGCCCGGCGCAGCCCGGCCAGTACGTCCGCCATGCGCGGGACGGGCTCCAGATGCTGCATCAGGCTCCGCTGCAGCCCGGGGATCCGGGGCCCGAGCGCGTACCCCTGCGCGGTGCGCACGAGGTAGCCGCGCTCGGTCAGCGGGGCCAGCAGGTGGTACGCGGTGGACAGCGAGCACTCCAGCCGGCGCGCCAGCGCCTTGGCGCTCACCGGCCCGCCCGCGTCGGCGACGGCGTCGAGCATCTCCAGTGCGCGGTCGACGGACTGCGGACCGGTGTACGGCATGGTGGTTCCCAGGATCCGGAGGGCGGGGCGGAGGTACGAGCCTACGGGCGCGGGCGGCGTTCATCGAACGTTGACCGGACGCCGACCCCGACCGCGCACAGTCGTGCCATGGACAGCGAACACGACACCACGCCGGCCCGGCACCCCCTTCCGGCGGTTCCCGACCTGACCGGGATCCGGCTGGCGCACCGGGCGATCCTCACCGACATCGACCGCCTCGCCCGGCTGCTCGACGGCCTGGCCACGGCCGCCGCCGAGGTGTCGCCCGCGCGGGCCGCCGCCATCGCCGCGTACGTCCACCGCTACAACGAGGTCGTACGCGGCCACCACCGCGGCGAGGACGAGATCCTGTGGCCCGTGGTCCTGGACGCGGTGGCCGACGCGGCGGATGCCGTCGCCGACATCGTGCGCTTCGTCGACGACCACGAGGCGCTCGACGCCCTCCAGGCCGACTGCGACGCGACCGCGGACCGCTTCGCCGCCGAGCCCGGGCGGCACGCGCGGCCGCTGGCCGACGTCCTCGGCCGGCAGCGGGACCTGCTGGTCGACCACATCGAGGCCGAGGAGGAACACCTCTTCCCGGTCATCACCGGGCAGGTGCCGGGCGCCGCGTACGCCGCCGCAGAAGCCGGGATCCGCAGCGCGGACCGGGCCGGGGACCCGGCCTGGGCCCGCGGCTGGCTGCTGAGCCACGCCACCCCCACGGAACTGCGGCGCCTGCTGCCGCCCTGCCCGGCGGACGATCCGGTGGGCGGCATCCAGCCCTTGCTGCGCGCCTACGCGGCGGACGCCTCAGCCGTCTTCGCCGCCGCCTGAGCCGCTGGGCCGGGCATCCCGACTCCGCCGCCGGACGCTTCAGCCCGGACACTCCGGCCTGTCGGCACTTGGCCCACCGGTGCCTCCGCTGCGGGCCTGCCCATTTCGGCCCCGCCGCCTGCCTCACCCGCGGCTGCCCATGTCAGCCCCGCCGCCTGTCGCACCCGCGTCTGTCCATGTCAGTCCCGCCCCCTTTCGTGGCTGCGGTTGGCCATGTCAGCGGCCGCCGCTTTCGAAGCGGGGGCATTTCGGCCTCGCCGGCGTTTGAGGCGCGGGGTTCGGGGCGGCGCACCGAGGAACCCGGCTCCGCCGGGCACCGGGCTCCGCCCGGACCCGCGCCTCAAACGC